>NYTP01000021.1 GCA_002683575.1 Bermanella sp. | reverse complement strand
CAAAAGATGCGCAATCTCGCGGTTTAAATGATGGCCAATTAGTGAGTGTAAACAGTAAGTGGGGCAAGATGCTCGCACCTGTTAGCATTAATCAAAACCCTAAAGTGGGTGATATTTTTGTGCCTATGCATTGGACGGCACAGCTCTCAAGAACCGGCCGCGTTAACCCAGTGGTTAACCCAGAAGTGGATACTTTCAGCAAACAACCTGAAAGTAAACACACACCTGTGCAAGTCAGTGCATTTGAAGCAAGTTGGTTTGGCTTTGTACTAAGCCGTAATCCAGTCAAATGGCCCGACAGTGAATATGTGGTATCCGCACAAGGTAGCCAACATACTCGTCTTGAGCTTGCCCACAGTAAAAAGCTTGAAAATCCTATTCAAACCATGATGACTTGGCTAGGTTTTGACAGCGTGGCACAAATTCAAGCGCAAGAATTAGAACTATTAAGCTTTGAAGATGAAGCCTCTGGTTTATTTCGCTTAGCGTTAATAAACCAACAAGGCCAATTAGAAGCCGTTGCCATGGTTGCCCCAAACACTCAACTGCCAGAGCGTACTTGGCTTGCCAGTCAGTTTGCAAAAGATTCGTTAGATCAACGTGCCCGCAAGGCGTTGCTTAGCGGTTATGCACCAGCCGGTGAAGATATCGGGCGTATTGTGTGTGCTTGCTTTAGCGTGGGAGAAAAAACCATTGCCACTGCCGTTAAAGGTGGTTGTAACACATCTAAATTGATTGGCGAAAAACTCAAAGCTGGTACAAATTGTGGTAGTTGTGTGCCGGAAATAAAAGAGATTATCTGTCTGAGTTAAACGTAAAATGACTGGATTTTGATAACGCCTAAATATGTTTTAATGGTTTAGGCGTATCATTGTTCTCTAATTTTACCTTGCCCAACTCACCCCTATCCCCTAGGGGCCAGTGGCGCTATAATTATCTGATGACCTTGTTAAACCTGATAATAATAGGATATCACCATGAACTTTGATCAAATCCCAGTCGGTAAAGATGCGCCAGAAGATATCTATGTAGCAATCGAGATCCCAGCCAACTCAAGCCCTATCAAGTATGAGATCGACAAAGACATGGGCGGCGCACTATTGGTTGATCGTTTCATGGCGACACCCATGTTTTACCCTGCTAACTATGGTTTTATTAATCATACGTTAGCAGATGATGGCGATGCCTTAGACGTTCTGGTCATTACGCCTTACCCAGTACAAGCAGGGTCTGTTATCCGTTGTCGTCCTGTTGGTGTTTTAAATATGACGGACGAAGCCGGTGGTGACGCTAAGTTACTTGCGGTACCTCATAGCAAAATCACTAAGATGTATGATGACATTCACGACATCAATGATGTACCTAAGTTATTACGTGATCAAATTGCTCACTTCTTCGAAAACTACAAAGATTTAGAAGAAGGAAAATGGGTAAAAGTAGAAGGTTGGGGCGACGCAGCTGAAGCTAAAAAAGCCATTGTAGATTCTATTGAAGCCTATAACGCAGCAAAATAATTGGTAAAGTCCAAAACTAAAAAAGCCCGCTTAGCGGGCTTTTTTGTTGGTCCTTCTTAAATTAGTCACGTCTAGTGATATTGATTGTCGTATAGTTCATTAAAATAGATACTTCAGACTGTAAATCAATTCACGCCCTCTTGCAGGCACACCCTCTGATAAACCCTCTTCCTGTGTCGCTGATGCAAACTGATTATTACTCATATTTTTTATTAAAAAATTGTTTGACCAATTTTTATTCACATTATAACTAAGCTTAAAATTAGTCTGCCAACTGGAAGGTATATGTTCAAAATCATCGGTATTGATTTGTATTTCCCTTGCTCCGTGATAAACCGTTGAAAGGTTCCAGCCAATTGCATTTTTCACATAGCTCAACATAAGACTGGCAGTGGATTTACTTTGAATAAAAAAATTATCGGGCGTGGATAATAATTCGCTGAGGGTCAATCTAACCCAAGTATATTTTTGCGCGTTCCAGTTTCCTTCAAATTCCAAACCATAGCCATCTGAATCATTGCCACTGATGTATTCTCGAATACTGTTTTCATTTAATTGAATATTAATAGGGTCGGTGTATTGATTATAGTACCCACCCACCTGAAAATTAAATTGTGATTGTATGTGCTGATAAATTACATCATAGGTTTTAATGACTTCGTGATTTAAATCCGGGTTACCTTTAATAATAGGGCTTTCTGGGTTAGCCATTTCATTTAATGAGGCCGCTCTAAAAGCTTCACCATATAGCAGTTTTATAACATTATTCTCATCTACGGATATAACCCATCCAACCCTTGGGCTCCAATGTGAAGAAACTGAATCACTATTATCATAACGAAGACCAAAGCTTAATTGATGCAAAGGTGATAAATGCCAAATACTTTGAGCATAAGCCCCTACCATATCCTTATCACTTTCCACCTGCGATACAGTCTTTTGACTAAAATCGCCATAGTACTCTACCGGTGTCACCCCATCATATAATTGACCGGTATTAAAATTATTTTTAGCTTCAGAGGTAAGCTCACTGTTACGGTGCCAATCGAGTCCCCATTGAAAACTCAGATTTTCTTTTAGTTGAAAATCATTATGAAATTTTGCTCGATAACCTTCACTTCGAATGTTCGCTTTGATAAATACAGGATCATTGCTTTGAGGGTTACTAATCGCGAACAAATCACCTGCAGCGGTTATCTGCGTATCGATGTTCGCTTGTGCGTAGCGATAATCCAATTCAAAGTAAGAATGACTATTTTCGGTTAATTTAAAATCCTGTTTAATGCTGGTGCCGTAATGGCGGTAAATATTTTTATTAAAGTCATTGGATATTCGCCCTAGAGAATAGAAATCATCACCCTGCATTTGCTGGGCATAAAAAGCAAAATGCGTTTTTTCACCTGATAGCTGGGCTCTTATTTCTAGAAGCGAGCGAGGGTCTTTTGTTTGCACATTACCGTCATTAAATGAATCCACCACCTGATACTGATCACCTTTATCTTGTTGATAGTGAATATAGGTATCAACCTCAAATGCATTAAATTGACGAGAGGTATTAACGGACGCTCCTTGTTTATCAAGGTGACCAAGCTTAAACGCCACTGCGTCTACATTCTTTTTAGAGATGATATTGATCACACCTGAAAAAGCGCCTGTTCCATAAAGCGCTGAGCCTGGGCCTCGTATTACTTCTAATCGTTGAATATTATCAAGCGTCATCAAACGTACCGAGCCATTAGCGGCACCTGTTCTCGGGTCATTAAGCACCTGGCCATCTAATAAAAGTAAAACTTCTTTAGACTGGCCACCATTGCGCCGGCCTCGAAAACTAAAGCCGTAACTAAAATTCGAATCTGCAGTTCTCTGAGTTTGCACACCCGGCACGTAATCAAGTAGCTCATGCAAGTACTCAACGCCCAGGGATTGAATAAAGTCTGAATTAAATACAGTAATTGCTGCAGGACTGCTGCTTAGGGTTTCGGTGGTCAAAGTCGTGCCCGTAATGGGCATATTCATCAACTGGCGTAGGCTTAGATCAAATAGATCATCTCCAGAGGCATGGATATGAGCAGACGTAATCAATAAACCAAGCGTACAAAAACCCTTAATAGACATGAAAGGCACGTTATCTTTAAGATTAATGGGTTAAGTATAGCTTGTATTGCCCAAGCTGCTGAGCCGGTTAGAGTAGGCAGTTAACGGTATTAGGAGGGTTTATCTGCCAATAACTGGGTTAGATATGCGCTGATGTTTTTTACATGCTGGTCATCTGCGCCAAGATCAGTGAGCGCCTGATCTAGAGCGATGAGATACTCGCTGTTTTCGCCGCTGGGGCCGCAGCTAGCCGCAATTTGACACGCAATCTGTTGCTCGCTTGTCTCACCTAGGTAGGCCTCATTGTCCTCATCTGCTATGTATATCAGCCCTCTTTTTTTTATGATCTGACCATTCTCTTTGACCAGCATTATGGATACTTCATGGCGCAGGTAACCATTTTTCTCTCGGTGATCCAAATGTTCAAACACCCCTTCGGTCACCCGATAAGCCATACCGTCACAGCGGGCATTTGATTGTTTGATTAATGTGGCCACTCTTCCCGGCTTTTCTGGTGTCCCACGGTGGTCATGACTACCCTGCCAAAATCGACGGGCCCAACCTTGGATGTAGGCAGGGGATTTTTCTAGATAGGGGAAGTCCACTTTATAAATCAATGAACCATAACCAAATAACCAGATTTCATCGTAATCTTCGAGTGACTGGCGAGCGCGATTTAATTCAATGGTGTTAACATTCATACTGGTTTTCTTGTAAAAATATGAGGTAATTTAACACACTCAAAATCAGAATAAATTCAATACTCTAGCTAATCTAAACTAAGAGATAAAAGCAGAAACCGCACCTAAGCGGTTTTGCTTTTCATGAAAAAGGATTTCATTTTTGTCACTAAACCCGCTGATGTGTCAGTATTTTGCTCTCGCTCATAGGCACCATTGTTACTTAGCACCGTGACCATTTTTTCAATAACCACAAGCGGAATATCAAACGGCTTAAATTCATTAAAAGCGTGGTCAGCTAAAAGCTGACGAATACTGCTATCGGCTGCCACAAAGTGCATAGACCAGTTAGAAAACTGTGGCTTAGACATGTAACCTTCGGTGAGAATTTTCACTGTTGAGTGACGATCATCTAACGAAATTTTCTCATAAAGATCGCAGACTTTTTCTTTCTCGCCTTCCAGTACTTGGAAGAAATAGCCATCGGCATAGTATAGGACGCCGCCAATCATGCGTTTAGCATTATTACTTTTTGACTTAAGTAAGATGCGGCTAACTTCTGGGTTAATCCCCGTGGTACCAAGGTCAATGTTGGCTTTACTGGCATAAACCAGACGGTATATCTGCTGCATAACTCATAATCCCACTAATTTAAGACTATAGTACGCAAGACTACCTGTAATAGATCACAGCAGTGGTTTAGTGGTTGAGCATGTGGCCTAATAAACCCAATACAAACCCAAGAATGGCACCCATAGGTGGAAAACGATGGTTTTTCAACGTGACATTGGGCGCTATATCCTGAAAGATTGAATACATGATTCCGCCTGCGGCAAACAACATAATGCCAGATAATATTTCTGGCTGCTGAGCCAACCATTGATAGCCAATATATCCCGATAATGGCCCCAAAAACGCAAGCACTATAAACAACCCAATCAGCTTTTTGGCTGAAAATTGCCCTTTATCCATAAGCTCTCTATAAGCATTAAAGCCCTCGGGTAAATTCTGCAAACCAATTAATATGGCAAGCAAAATGGCATTACTTCCACCTAAGCTAAACAAAGCACCAAGGGCCAATGACTCAGGAATAAAGTCAGCAAGCATGGCCGCTAATTGGCTTGCAGGGGTATTCCATTTATCCAATGCAAGGTCCACCATCATGAAACCCAACCCGCCAGCAATAAACATCATGCACGCCCAAAAAGCAGACAAATGTTCTATGCCTTCTGGGACCAATACCAGAGCAATGGCCGATAAAAGTGCGCCAGCGGCAAACGCAATAATGCTGTGGCGCACTTCATTTTCTAACCATTCAGATTGAATACGCTCTACCTTCGCTAATAAAGCCCCCATAGGCATGGCTAAGCCCGCTAGAGCAGTTAGCATGAGCATTGATTGCAGGTCTAACATGGTGATCCTATTTTTTTATTACTTACTTAACGCCTGTACTTCATCATCACTAAGCATTCGATATTCACCCGGGGCAAGCTGGGCATCCAAGGTAACCCCTCCAATGGAGTGACGATGCAATTTCACCACTCGGTTACCCATGGCTGCAAACATACGTTTTACTTGATGGTAGCGCCCTTCATTGATCGTTAATAACACTTGTGTATCCGAGATCCGCTCAAGCTGAGCAGGCAGTGTTGGCTTGAGCTCATCTTTTAATAAAATACCTTGCTCAACCTGTTGCTCTGCATGTTTGATTAATGGTTCAGCCAGCCAGGCTCGATACACTTTTTGTTGATGATGTTTGGGTGATGTAATCTGATGTGACCATTGGCCGTCATCCGTTATCAATAACAAACCTGTAGTATCTTTATCCAGTCGACCCACTGTGTGTAATTTGTCGGCGTTTAATTCTTGAGACATTAAATCAAATACTAGGGCGTGAGCACCGTCGCTATTGGCGCACACAACCCCTTCGGGCTTGTGCATCATATAGTATCGGTTGTGCGGTTGTGGTTGGATTACTTGGCCGTCGAAAAAGACGCTGTCGCAGTCAGGCTGAATTTTATCAGAGCCACTTTTTGCTTTTTTGTGGTTCACTTTTATGCGGCCGGACTTGATTGCCTTAGTGGCAAGGGATCGTGTGAGTGAAGTATTGTCGCAAATGTATTTATCGAGCCGCATTAATATACCCTTTTAAAGTGGGGGCATCTTAACGCAAACTCAGCAAAGGCTCTAACTCTAACCTTGTTTGCGTGGCTTAAAGGCAATTGGGCCGGCTAACATGTGTTCCACCTCTTTGCGTAAATCTAAAATATGATCCGCGGCTATTTTCCACTGAGGCCCTTTAACAATCACCTCATAGCGATCACGAGCAAAGGGTAATAAGTCGCTTTTCACCAACATGGTAATGGCCAATAAAGGGCCAATTAATTGCGCATCTTCGTTTTGCTCGGCTATATATTCACTTTGCAAGGTCTGTAAACGCTGTTCAAGTCCCATCACAAAGGCTTGGTATTCGGCTACGTCCATGTGCTCTCCACTGTCTAAAAACTCTCACCTTTAAAGAGTGTAGATGAGAATATTTCCAAATGTGAAATTTTGCGCTCAGAACATGACGCGTCTAAGAAAGGACTCTGAGGCCAGAGCGACCTCAGATTTAAGCAGGTTATCCTTGAGAGAGTAACGCTCGTAGATCAATAATCCCAGCGTTAGCCCGTGACATATAAGATGCCATGACCAAAGAGTGGTTGGCGGTTAAACCGAAACCGCCACCGTTAAGAATAATAGGAGACCAAACCGTATCTTGAGTGGCCTCTAATTCACGGACGATTTGCTTCACACTGACCAGCGCATTCTTTTTATGCAGCACGTCAGCAAAGTCCACTTCTAGGGCTTTAAAGATATGAATCAAAGCCCAAGCACTGCCACGGGCTTCATAGAAGACATCGTCAATCTCTGTCCAAGGGGTTTTCACTTCAAATTCATCGTCGTTCTCAGTACTTTGGCTAGATGCATTATCGCCAGCTAAGTCCACATTAATTCGCTTTTGCCCAACACTGGCGCTTAAGCGTTGGCTTAAAGAACCCAAACGGGTTTCCACATCTTTTAACCACTGACGCAAGTTATCTGCACGGGCAAAAAACTGGGCTTGTGCTTGTTGTTTATCTGCTAATCGAAGCGCATAGCTATTTAGCTTATCAATACCTCGACGGTATTCACCTTCCGTATCCGGTAGTGCCCACGACAAGTTATCAAAATGAAACTGTGGCTCAGCAATCACCAGGTCCACATCTTCCGTGGATTGACTCTGGCTACGGCTAAAATCTTTACGCAGGGCACGACTTAGGTCTCGTACCTGAACCAGCACACCAAACTCCCAGTTCGGAATGTTATCTAGCCATAATCCTGGTGGCAGTAAATCATTACTTAAATAACCGCCCGGTTTGTCCAATAAGGTACTGGCCACTTCCATCAGCGTGATGGTAGTGGTGTAACCTGTCGCAAGATGGCGGTCGTGTTCCATGGCATGTTGCGAAGCCACTTCTGTAACGACAAAGGGTTCCGGCTCAGAGCTGAACACCATGCCCATAATTAATGCGATAACAAGGTAAACCGATAGACCACCCACCAGCACCCGCATCATCCAACCGGCTTCTAAAAATCGATCAAGGCGTTCATTGTATTTAGACATAATTACTCCTGCCCATGATGATGGTGGTGATTATGATTCATTGGTTTTTTATCCAACAAAGACACCACTGGCACTTGATAAGTATAGTTCTGACCCTGGGTATCTTGTAGCGTGAGCTTAATTTTCTCACCTGGTGTTAATGGCTTGGACAATCCCATCAACATAACGTGATGAGCACCACTTTTAAATTTAAACACCTGGCCAGGTTTCACTTCAATACTGGGGACCTGGCTCATGGACATGACACCCTTATCGTTCATGGTGTGAGTGTGGTATTCGCTTTTTTTCGCAGCTGGCGTGTTTGCCCCCACCAAGGTGATGGTCTGTGTACCAGTATTTTTGAGTTGTAAAAAAGCAGCGGTATTGGGCTGACCCGGTGGCATGGCACGAACATGGCCATCCAGCATGATTAATTCAGCTTGTGCGTTTAACGCAGTAAAAAGTAACGCAGATAATAAAAAGCGCCCCATGGTATCCCCTTAATCAAGCAATCAGTTCGGTGCGGGCTACTATAGCAAAGATTTTCAATGACGTGTGTTTGTCATATCACGCTTGAGAAATGTTTACGTCTTATGTTTCGTTGTCATCTAGTGAATCATGGCGATCACTGGCCGCCGGAATAGCCAACGCTTCCGGGCGGCCCACGGCATAACCCATTACGCCATCAACGCCTAACTGAAGCAGTGCGTCTATTTCTTCTTGTTTTTCGACACCCTCAGCAAAACATAGCGCACTCTGGGTTTGGAAGACCTGAATCATGCCACTGACAAAAAAAGCATTGTCTTTATGCTGATGAATATCACGAATATAACGTCTTTCAATCTTCCCTTGGTAAATAGGAAAGCGCGCTAAAAAGCCAAAGCTTTTGCCTGATGTCCCCACATGATCCACACTTAAACGTAAGCCTTTATCCACCATCTCGTGCAACCACATTTGTGTTTTAACCGTCACATGGGCCAAGGTATATTCACTGCATTCAATAATCAGGCTCTGCATTTGCTCAGCACTCACTGCATCCATGAACCATTGTCTAAAACTGGGTTCATTTAAGCTTTTACCAGCAATATTAAGCACCCACTTACCATTGAAGCTGCGATTGTCTTTTTGCGCTTCAAACAAGCGTTGCCATTGGCGTATAACAAGGCGATCAAATTCTTGAGATAAATTAAGCTTATCCACCATGGGCCAGAAATAGCCAGCCATCAATGGCGCTTCATCCTCTTCAAGTAAACGACAGTGCACCTCTTGCTGGATCATCGTGTGTGTTTCATCAAATAACGGCTGTGCATACAATTGAATGCGCTCATCGCGCAACGCGGTTTTGAGCCTTTGCTGCCACTCTACCCAATTGGTCAAAGGGTGATGTTCTGTCTCTCCAATCAACAAGCTTTCGTGTTGGTTTTTACTGCGCTGTAATAGTAAATCCAGCTGGTGCTTTAAACTGGCGGGGTCTTGAGGCTCGTGCACGGGCATGGCCACAAAGAACAACTGAGCGCCGTATTGCTGCACTAACGACAAACGCATCAAGCTATCGTGAATGGCTTCAATACGAACCGTATAATTCACATCCAGTGGATCTGGGCTAAACAGCCAGAAGTCCGCCCCTCCGGTGCGCGCGATGCCCACGTGCTCATGATTTAACGATGATTCGGTTTTCAGCTGTAGCGCCAACTGCACCAGAAGCTCATCCACAACAGCCTTACCGTTCATTTCATTGAGTAACGTTAAATTTTCAATTTGAACCAACGCCATCCAACCCGGAGCAAATTGCTCATGCTTCATCCTATCGTACAGATACTGATCCCATCCTTTGTTGTTCAACACCTGAGTGAGGCCATCATTAAAGGTTTCTTGCTGGAGTTTACGCACGGTTTGTCCGTGGGCTAAAAAGCTAGCATGCAAGCGATCACTGAGATGGTTCATAGCCTGCACTAGGCTGTGTACTTCTTTGGAGGTGGGTTTATCATGAATATGCACAAACTGATTTTGTGATAGTTTTTGCGCCAAGCCTTCAATTTGTTTCAAGGGTTTAAGTAACCAAATCAGCAGCACTCGCATGCCATAAACCACAATAAAGGCCATCAATAAAAACCAAGCGCATTCTGCTTTTACCAGCTGCCATAATTGTTGATAACTGGGGCCTTGGTGCATGGCAATACTAAGTGTGCCCAGTTGATTCCAGCCGCTGAGCACCTCAGCTTGGGCAAACCCTGGTGTTAGACGCATGGCATTTTTAAACCAAGCAGGCACACCAATGTCTTCACTGCCGCCGCGCTCAATCACGCCGTTTGTCTGAGTGTATTCAAAGCGCACAAGAGAGAAATGGCCACGATCAAACATCACGTCAATCATGGAGCGTAACGAGGCATCATCTTTCACTTGAGCTCGTTGCGATAGAGTCAGCGCTAATGTGGTGGCGGTTTCGTCAGCACGGGCTTGAAGCTGCTGTTCAAAGTGACTTTTTAAGTTGTAAATGTTGACGGCCAAGTTACCCGAAAGAATGATTACCATGAGCAATCCAATATAAAGGGCAAGCTGTCGACGAATACTCATAATGATTGGCCTTATTGTTATTGTGTTAACGGGCTATCAGGTAGGTCAAGCCAAGGCTGTAAACCTTGTTCTTCCATGCGTAACAATACATCCATCCACATACTTAAGCGACTCGCACTGCCCACTTTTATGCTGCGCCCTTGTTGACGCTCTATCCACATTCCCATGCCATTGAAGCTATACACAGGGGCGAGATCACGTCGCTTAGATGCGGGTAAAATACGTGGATTAATGTTATCAAGTATCAGCGGGTCGCTGCTTGGATCAGGGTAATAAGCGAGCACCATATGGGCTTGGTTCAGTTTCAGTGCTTTCACATAGGTAATGCGCAGCTTTTGTTGTTTAACACCCGCTTGAATCAATGAAAAGTACTTCGCAATCACATAGTCTTCGCAGTCACCCGCTTGAGTGGTCAAGGACTCTAACGGAGTAGCCCAGTAGTCCTCTTTTTTCCAGTGATTGGCATCACTCACAAACGCCAAGCGCGTATTAAAATAAGCGTTCACTTTTTCCAGTGTTTGTCGTTCTTTATCTGCTTGGTATTGGTCGCCCTGGTTCACCACAAATTGCGCCCACTGCACCAAAGCCTGTCTACCGGCATCGCCAAATAACAAATGTGCCTGCTTTTCCATGGCTTCCCCTAATAAACGCTGATTGCCTTGGGCAACCACAACACACACACACGCCAGGGTAAAGGCCATAACAAGCACAAACTGGCGGTTAATTCCTTGTGGCACCATGACAACTTTGTCTCAAAACATGGTTAATAATCTCTAACTATAGGTGAGGATTCCCATTCTTGGGACTATTTGGCCGACGAGTTATCATTCTCACCACTTAACCCTTCAGATATTGGAATCCTTGCTAAAGTTAATGGATGCACTCAAGCTCAGGGGCCTTATGAGCCACATTGAAAAAGAATCCGCATCCAATGCATTGAAGCGACACTTTGCCAGTCGTGTGAGCAATCAAATCCGTGTGCTATTAAACCTATGGCGCTGTAGCTGCGAGCATGGTTTAAAAAGCGAATGTCTACCTCGATTAATTCAAGAGTGTGAAAAGCTAGTACGCCACAGCTTGCGCTTCAATATTCATCACCAGCACGACCACGCTCTGTTAATACTTGAACTTCTCAACGAATGTCAGTCCTCCGATGAAATCAACCCGATACAACAACAAACGCTACAACACGCCATTGATAAGCTGGGGCAAAGTGCTTTGCGACGCAATGATGGGAACGATACCAATCACATTCCAGCTTTGCGCCCGGTTATGCTGGCAGTGTCACCAGACTATGCCGAAAAACTAACCCGCCAGCTGAAACACTTTGGCATTCACAGCGAAGTAGCCAAGGACAACGAGCACTTTTACCGCCTGCAAGAAGAGTTTGAAGCGAGCGCCTACATTACCGATATTAATTTTGTCACAGAGCATAATGGCTTGGAGCTAATGAGCCACTTCGCCAAGCTCAAGCAACCCAATACCCCCATGATCTTCATTACTCAAGAAGACGACGCCAGTATCAAGCAGCGCTTAGAAGCAAATCGCGCAGGGGGCTTGCGCTTTTTTGTCAAACCATCCGTGGGTCAATTAATTCGCTCGGTTGAAAAGTATTATGCACCCAAGCCAGAAGAGCCCTATAAAGTGCTGATTGTGGATGATTCTAAAAGTCAGGCCTTATTTTGTGAAAAAACCCTCACCAAGGCCGGCATGGAAACCCATGTTATTACTGACCCATTACTGATTTTATCGGCATTAGATGATTTTCAACCGGAAATTATTGTCATGGACATGTACATGCCTGGCTGCACCGGCACAGAAGTGGCCGGAGTGATTCGCCAGCAGGCGCAATACATCGGTGTGCCTATTTTATTTTTATCTGGTGAAGACAACATCGATATTCAACTGGATGCCATGAGTCAAGGTGGCGATGACTTTTTAACAAAACCGATTAATCCTAACCACTTGGCGATCGCCGTACAAAACCGCGCACGTCGAGCACGGGTTTTGAATAATTTAATTGCCCGCGACAGCCTTACCGGCTTATTTAATCACACTTACATTTTGGACAAACTCAAGCAAGCTTGCCGCCAAGCCAAAGATAAACAACAGCCATTGAGCTTTGCCATGGTCGACATCGACTTTTTTAAAAAAGTAAACGATAACTATGGCCACCCTGTGGGCGACAAAGTCATCCTCGCGTTATCGCTGTTTTTAAAGCAGCGACTGCGCAATACCGATAGTATTGGGCGCTATGGCGGTGAAGAATTTGCGGTGATATTACCTAACACAACGGCCGAACAAGCCACCACGGTAATGAACAATATCCGCCAAGTGTTCAGTCAATTAGACCACAGTGCTGAAGACAAGGAGTTTCAAGTGAGTTTTTCCTGTGGCGTATGCAGCTTTAATGGCAAGAATGCAGACAACATTATCGAGCATGCCGACCAAGCGCTTTATGAAGCAAAAAAACAAGGTCGCAACAACGTTCAGGTCTATATTGAATAGCCTGGTGAGTCCTTGTGTACAAAAAGCTGTGAACCCTTTAAGGCTTTTACCGCTCCACGCTAGACAGCACCCATGCCATTAGGCAAACTAAAGTGAATTCCTTCTACTTATTTATGAGTTCCTAAAATGGCGTCGATTCTGGTTCTACATGGTCCTAACTTAAATTTACTTGGCACTCGTGAGCCAGAGATTTATGGCTCTGACACATTAGAAGACATCAATGAAGGCCTCACACAAACTGCCAAAGAAAACGGCCATCACCTTTTAAGCCTGCAAAGTAACGCCGAGTACGAACTCATTGAACGTATTCATGAAGCGCGCAGCGAAGGTATCGATTTCATTATTATTAATCCAGCGGCATTCACCCATACCAGCGTGGCCATTCGCGATGCCATCATGGGGGTAAACATCCCCTTTATTGAAGTACACATTTCAAACGTGCATGCCCGAGAGGCTTTTCGTCACCACAGTTTTTTCAGTGATGTGGCCGTAGGTGTGATTTGTGGCTTAGGCATTCAGGGTTACCAGCTGGCACTGCAAAGCGCTATGCACATACTTAATACCAAGAAATAAGCAGGCACCATGGATATTAAACAACTCGAACAGATTATCGCCCTAATGGAAGCCTCTTCTTTATCTGAATTAGATATCACAGAGAAAGACAGCCGCATTCACTTAAAACGTGAACTCCCTCAAACCGTGGCAGCGCCTGCTCAAGTGGTTCAGACCGTCAGTGCTGACGTCGAAGAAAAAGCCCCCTCAAAACCCAAGCATTCTGGCCATATCGTAAAGTCCCCTATGGTGGGCACACTTTACCGCAGCCCAAGCCCAAGTTCGCCGCCCTTTGTTGAAGTGGGGCAATCAGTGAAAAAAGGCGATGTGATTTGCATTATTGAAGCCATGAAAATGATGAATCAGATTGAAGCCGACAAGTCCGGTGTGATTGAAGCCATACTCAGTGAAGATGGCCAGCCGGTTGAGTTTGACCAAGCCTTATTCACCATTGTTTAAGTTGGGGCTTGCGCAAGGATCATCATGAGCACCTTATTGAAAAAAATTGTCATCGCCAATCGCGGTGAAATAGCCCTTCGTATCTTGCGCGCCTGCAAAGAGATGGGCATTAAAACAGTTGCTGTTCACTCCAGTGTCGACCGCGACTTAATGCATGTTCGCCTGGCCGATGAAAGTGTCTGCATTGGCCCAAACAATTCTAAAGACAGCTACNTNAATGCCGCCGCNATTATCAGCGCCGCCGAAGTCACCGATGCCACGGCCATTCANCCNGGCTATGGTTTTTTAGCNGAAAGCGCAGANTTTGCCGAGCAGGTNGAAAACTCNGGNTTTAANTTTATNGGTCCAAGCGCCAAAGTGATTCGCATCATGGGNGACAANGTGGCCGCGCGCGATGCCATGAAAAAAGCCGGTATCCCTACGGTTCCAGGTACCGGTGCTATTGACAGCGATACCGATTTAAAGCGAGTGGCCCAAGAGATCGGCTACCCTGTGATCATCAAAGCCGCTGCCGGTGGCGGTGGTCGCGGCATGAAAGTTATACACAGTGAGGCGGCATTATCCAACGGGGTGTACTTAACGCAAAGTGAAGCGAAAGCAGCATTTGGCAGTGATAAAGTCTACCTTGAAAAGTTCTTAGAAACCCCTCGCCACATTGAAATTCAGGTATTGGCCGATGGTAATGGTCACGCTATTCACCTTGGGGATCGAGATTGCTCCATTCAGCGACGCAACCAGAAAATCATCGAAGAAGCCCCCGCACCAAATATCCCCGATAAACTGCGCAATAAAATAGCCAAACGCTGCGTGCAGGCCTGTATTGATATTGGTTATGAAGGTGCTGGCACGTTCGAGTTTTTGTATCAGGATGGCGAGTTTTTCTTTATTGAAATGAATACTCGCGTTCAAGTGGAGCACCCAGTGAGTGAAATGGTCACCGGCGTAGACATTATTAAAGAGCAGTTACTCATCGCCTCTGGCATGGGCTTATCATTTAAGCAAAGTGAAATTGAGATCACCGGCCACGCGATTGAATGTCGGATCAATGCCGAAGACCCTAAAACCTTCACTCCCAGTCCAGGTCAGGTCAACCTTTTCCATGCCCCTGGTGGCCTTGGGATTAGAGTAGATTCTCACCTTTATAATGGCTATAGTGTGCCGCCCTATTACGACTCACTTGTGGCGAAAGTCATTAGTTACGGGCCTGATAGAGAGAGTGCGCGCTTACGCATGCGTAACGCACTGGATGAAATCGTCATCAATGGCATTCGCAGCAACGTACCATTGCAACAAGAACTCATCCGCAGCTCCCAGTTTCAACAAGGCAGTGTCGACATTCACTTCCTAACGAATAAACTGGCCAATACAACCACTTAAAGAAAGAACCCATGCCCTGGATACAAGCCATCGTAGACATTACTGCCGAGCAAAGTGCAGAGATCGAAGACCTGTTAATGGCCATCGGCGCCCAAGCCGTGACCATGCGCGATGGCGCCAATCAGCCTATCTATGAGCCACCATTAGGCACCACGCCATTATGGGATAACGTCAACCTGTGGGCACTATTTGATGCCGAGCAACCGGTTGATGCGCAAATGAAACAATTGGCCGACATCTATCACGCGGAATACGAAAAACCGTTCCCAGGTTACAAATTAGAGTTAGTTGAAGACAAAGACTGGGTACGAGAATGGATGGATACCTTCAAGCCCATGCCATTTGGTCAGCGCTTGTGGATCTGCCCTAGTTGGTTAGAACCCACTGACCCCGATGCCGTAAACTTAAAGCTGGACCCTGGTTTAGCTTTTGGCACCGGCACTCACCCAACCACATCCTTGTGCTTAAAGTGGTTAGACGGTCAAGATGTCAGTGATAAAACTGTGGTAGATTTTGGTTGTGGCTCTGGCATCTTAGGCGTAGCCGCCATGATCTTAGGTGCCAAACACCTAGTGGGCATTGATATTGATCCTCAAGCCATTTTAGCGAGTCATGAAAACACCGAACGTAATGATGTTAGCATGGACAAAGTTGAATTTTATTTGCCTGAAGATGCACCGGATTATCAAGCGGATATGGTGTTAGCCAACATTTTGGCTGGTCCCCTAGTGGAACTTAAAGAGGCGATCTTGTCTTATTTGTTACCTGGCGGGCAGCTCGTGTTATCCGGTATTTTGGCTAGCCAAGCCCAAGAAGTGGCTGATGCTTACGCACAAAATTGTAAGATTGATTTAATTAAAGAAGAAGACGGTTGGGTGCGCATCGACGCCACCAAGTTTGCTAAATAAGCAACACAAGCCGCGACGTATATTATTGGAACTTTTAATACACGACCATGAATCAGACACAGATCACTAAGTGCCCTAAATGCGATACGACCTTTCGTGTCAGCCCTGCCCAGTTGCAAGTTGCAAAAGGGGCCGTGCGCTGTGGGGCGTGCTTGCATGTGTTTCGCGCGTCTGATCATTTTCAAGTCAATAAAAAGCCAGAACCGATTGTTCAAGATGATCGCACCGAAGATATGTTCGGTAACGAAGCTAAGCCTTTAGAACAATCGGCTCCCAAACCGCAAGTAAAAGCCAAGCCGGTCTCGTCACCAATCACTTCAGTTGCCACATCGCCCGCTGATCAACCTAAGCCTATTCACATTCAAGATGACGACGGCATCAACCCTGTTGATGATACGCAAAGTGATGACTTTTTAATCGATGACGACAATGGCCTGATTGATGATGACAATGGCTTTGATGACAATGCCTTAATTGATGATGACTTCGGACGTAAGCGTCCCATCATCAATGATTTAAACGAAGATTTTTTATCGTTAAACACCCAAGACAGCAGCGACCCGTTTTTTACTGAAAGCGATAAACTTATCGACAAAGTGGAATCCGAAGATAAAAGCGATGATGAATCTTGGGCTGAGTCACTTCTCAATGACTCTGAAGCGGCTGAAGTTGAAGAAGAAAAAGCCACTCTAAAGCCTGCACCCACTGGCCCAAACTTCAGCTACATCGAAGTGGACCCGCTGGATTTAAGCCTGCCCAAAAAAGCCAGTCGTCGACAATTTTGGTTATTAGCCACCGCCAGCATCCTGTTAATTGGCGGCTTGTTTGCGCAAATGGCGTATTTTAATTTTGACCAATGGGCACGGATAACTCAGTACCGACCTTATTACGCACTGGTGTGTGAGCAATTAAATTGCCGCTTACCTTCCAGTTATGATGTCAGCCAAATTCGCACGACCGCTAGTCCACAAGTGAGTTCTCACCCTAAATATAAAGATGCGTTATCCGTTGACGTTTTATTTATGAATCACGCCACCTACGAGCAAGCCTTTCCAAAATTAGAGCTAACATTCACGGACAAAAATGAAAGAGTCATGGCCCACCGCTTATTCTTGCCCCGTGAATATTTGGCAGGCGAAGCATCGGGACTGACCATGATGCCAACCGACACCCCTATCCATATTGCATTAGAGATTAAAGACCCAGGCCCTAAAGCGAATAATTATCAGGTCCGGTTCATCGCACCATAGTATTGCTGTTCAATATCCAGCTTCAATAAAAAATGGCCCTTAAAGGGCCATTTTTTATTGATATGATGATGTGTTTTAAGCGGCTTTGGCTTGCCCACTTGGACGACCTAAGATAATTGAACCAATCATCACCAATCCCAAACACCAGCAATACACAACCGCGCTCACCAACGCCAATGGCGACAACCCAGACAAGGACGCCGCCAGCAACATTTGCGCACCATAAGGCAAGATGCCCTGTACCACACACGAGCTGATATCCATAATGCTGGCGCTGCGTTTTGCATCCACGCCGTAACGATTAGCAATATCTTTAGCCAAACTGCCTGAGATTAAAATCGCCACAGTATTGTTTGCCGTGCAAGCATTCACCATGGCCACCCCAGCCGCAATGCTCAATTCGCCCATGCGACGGTGCGCTTTAGGGTCAGCTTGTTCACGACTTAAGCGGTCCAATTGCGCGGCCAGCCAATCCAACCCACCGCCCACTTTCATCATGGCACCCAGGCCACCAATAAACAGGGAGAGAATCAAAATCTCCTGCATATTGCTGTAACCCTTATAAATGTCGCTGGACCAGACCGCCAACGAGTAATCTGGCACCTGCCACAATCCAATCGTACCCGCCACCAGAATGCCCGTTAGTAAGACCACTAAAACATTCATGCCAGAAACGGCTAATACTAGAACCAATAAATAAGGCAGCATCTTAATCGCCGATGTTTCCGGGTCCAGATCAACCTGGGCAGCATCCCCTTGAAAGTAAAGCCAGATGATTGTCAGTAATGCCGCAGGAATAGCGATTTTAAAATTCAAACGGAATTTATCGCGCATGTTACAACCTTGAGTACGGGTCGCCGCGATAGTGGTATCAGAGATGATGGATAAGTTATCCCCAAACATGGCACCACCCATTACCGTTCCCACGGTCAGTACCATAGATAAGTCAGACGCTTCAGCCACTCCAACTGCAATAGGTGCAACCGCGGCAATGGAGCCCATGGATGTGCCCATAGCGGTGGCCATAAACGCCGTCATGATAAATAAGCCAGGCAACACAAAGGACGCAGGAATAATATCCAAACTCAGATTCACCACCGCATCCACACCGCCAATGGCTTTGGCCACACTAGCAAACCCACCAGCCAATAGAAAAATCAGCAACATGGTCACAATCGTAGGATTCGCACAACCTTGGATGAAGTGCTCCACACGCTGATTAATAGAACCTTTGGCCATCAATAGCGCCAAGATAATTGCTGGCAATATGGCCACTGGGGCGGATATTTTATAAAACGCAAACTCAACGCCTGCGGCTTGATAATACAGGCCACTGCCAATAAACAGCGACATAAAGAGAAGCATGGGTAGTAATGCCCAAGGGGATTTAATCGTCATAATGATTACTCGTGATAATTGACGTAAGACAAACCATTACTGCGGTTTTGTCATCTGCCTGGTTGGGCAGTCCTTGATAAAGGTTTATTGCCCTTTTGGGGCTAAAACCGTGTCATCCGTGAGTCGCAGGAAATAAAGGCGGGAATTGTACTCTTTGAAATAGACCGATGCGAGAGCAGATCATCTCAATTCATCAGACAAGCAAGTGAAAAAACTGCCAAAAACCACATGTTAGCACTTGACAATTTTGTCTCGATTTCTGTGGAAAATTTAATCAACAAATTGCTCGAAACATGCCCTGTCAAGCCTTTAACCGCTTTGCGTTTACGAGTATGATAGCCGCCCTTAAACGAGCAAAAAACAACCAACTATCACCCATGTTCCAAATTGGCCCTTACCAAATTGAGTCGCCCGTGGTCCTTGCCCCCATGGCAGGCGTCACCGATCGACCGTTTCGACAGCTTTGTCGAAAACTCGGCGCGGGATTAGTTGTGAGTGAAATGGTCACAAGCGATGTGAATTTATGGAACAGCCGTAAATCCAAAACACGCTTAGACCACACTGGGGAAGTTGAGCCTATATCGGTACAAATTGCCGGTGGTGATCCAGACATGATGGCCAATGCGGCTAAAATGGCTGTTTTACATGGTGCTCAAATCGTTGATATCAATATGGGATGCCCTGCCAAAAAAGTGTGCAACAAAGCCGCTGGCAGTGCTTTGATGAAAGACGAAGCCTTAGTAAAGGATATTCTACAGGCCGTGGTTGAGGCAGTAGACGTTCCGGTAACGTTAAAAATGCGAACCGGTTGGGCACCTGAGCACAAAAATGCCCCCGACCTTGCATTATTAGCTGAGCAGACCGGTATTCGTGCACTGGCCGTTCATGGTCGAACACGCAGCTGCGGCTATAAAGGACAAGTGGAATACGACACCATCAAACGCATAAAGCAATTGGTGTCCATTCCGGTTTTAGCCAATGGAGACATAACGACTCCAGAGCAGGCTAAAGCAGTGCTCGATTTTACGGGAGCCGATGGCGTTATGTTGGGCCGCGCGGCTCAAGGTCGCCCTTGGATCTTTAGAGAGATCGATCACTTTTTAAAAACCGGCCAGTATTTAGCAGCGCCAAGCATTGTAGAAATCAAAACCATCCTGCTGGATCATATGCAGGGGTTATATGAATTTTACGGCACGTACCTTGGTGTTCGAATCGCACGTAAACACGTGGGTTGGTACCTCCAGGCACAAGATGATAGCCGCGACGTTCGTCGTCGCTTCAATCAACTTGAAAGCCCGGAAGAACAAATAGAATTAGTAAACACATTTTTCGATCAACTTTTGGGGAAGGAACAAGCGGCATGAGTACCCATGAAGCACCTGTGGTAAGTAACCCTATGGAAACCAGCAACAACACACAGCTACCAGCTGAAAACACACAAACCTTGCGTGACAGTGTTGAAAAAGCCTTGGAAAGCTATTTCGCACAACTAGACGGTCAACCGGTTAGTGATGTTTACGAGATGGTTTTGTCAGAAGTAGAAGCCCCATTACTTGAAGTCGTGATGCGCTATACCAAAGACAACCAAACCAAAGCGGCAGTATTGCTTGGTTTAAATCGCGGCACATTGCGTAAAAAACTAAAACAATTCGGAATGCTATAACCCGAAACTGTTTAAAAACTGACGCTGCTTTTGCAGCGTTTATTTTTTGTGAACCTAAAAAACTGACCAACTGATCAAATATGACCATTACTCCTGTTCGTCGCGCCCTAATTAGTGTTTCTGATAAAACTGGCATTGTAGAATTTGCACAAGCTTTAGCAGAAAAAAATGTTGAAATTCTATCAACCGGTGGCACCTATAAACTACTGTGTGAAAACGGCATTAACGCAGTAGAAGTATCTGACTATACCGGCTTTGCTGAAATGATGGACGGACGTGTAAAAACATTACACCCAAAAATTCACGGTGGTGTACTCGGTCGTCGCGGTCAAGATGATGCCATCATGGCGGAACACGGTATCAACCCAATCGATTTAGTGGTTGTTAACTTATATCCATTCGAAGCCACTACCGCTAACCCTGATTGCACATTAGAAGATGCCATTGAAAACATTGATATCGGCGGTCCAACCATGGTTCGCTCAGCGGCTAAAAACAATGCTTACGTGGGTATCGTGGTTAACGCGTCTGATTACCAAGCGGTGTTAGCAGAACTGAATGATCAAAATGGTCTAAGCCCTAAATTGCGTTTTGATCTTGCATTAAAAGCATTCGAACATACTGCGGCATACGACGGCATGATTGCTAACTACCTTGGTCGTATTGATCAAAGTGCAGCGGTTTTAAGCACTGAAAATAAAGGCCAGTTCCCTCGTACCTTTAATTCCCAATTTATCAAAGCACAAGACATGCGTTATGGTGAGAACCCTCATCAAAACGCCGCGTTCTATGTGGAAAGCAAGCCACAAGAAGCCTCTATTGCCACGGCTACTCAAGTGCAAGGTAAAGAGTTGTCGTTCAACAACGTTGCCGACACCGACGCCGCTCTTGAATGTGTAAAATCATTTGTTAAACCAGCTTGTGTCATCGTAAAACACGCCAACCCTTGTGGTGTCGCGGTAAGCGAAAATGGCATTCAAGAAGCGTATGACCTTGCCTTTGCTACCGATACTGAATCCGCATTTGGCGGCATCATCGCGTTTAACCGCGAGCTAGATGGCGACACGGCAGCCTCCATCGCGGAGCGTCAATTTGTAGAAGTCATCATCGCGCCATCGGTAAGCGCCGATGCAAAACTGGCTCTAGCTGCGAAGAAAAACGTGCGTGTTCTAGAAACGGGCGAGTGGCCAGCTGAGCGTGCTAACGCATTTGACTACAAACGCGTAAACGGCGGCTTGTTAGTACAAGAACGTGACAATGGCATGATCAAAGCCGAAGACCTAACGGTTGTGACTAAGCGTCAGCCTACTGAAAAAGAAATGCACGATTTAATCTTTGCTTGGAAAGTGGCTAAATTTGTTAAATCAAACGCCATTGTGTACGCCAACAACCGTCAAACTATCGGTGTGGGCGCAGGCCAAATGAGCCGCGTAAACTCGGCACGTATTGCAGCAATCAAAGCAGAGCATGCTGGCCTTGAAGTAAAAGGTTCCGTTATGGCAAGTGATGCTTTCTTCCCATTCCGTGACGGCATTGATAACGCAGCAAAAGCCGGTATCGCTGCTGTGATTCAGCCAGGCGGTTCGATTCGTGATGAAGAAGTGATTGCCGCCGCCGACGAAGCGGGTATGGCCATGGTGTTTACGGGTATGCGTCACTTCCGTCATTAAACGAAAGATGTGAGATGAGGGACGTGAGCTGTATTTACGTTTCTCACTTCATTTTCAATTTCATTAAACCATTTAATTTAAGAGGAAAAGCGTGAAGCGATTTAAGTAAGCCCGTCTTACATCTCACGCCTCACGTCTCACATATTTATGAATGTATTGGTAATAGGCTCTGGCGGCCGCGAACATGCATTAGCATGGAAGGCTGCACAAAACCCAAACGTTGAAACTGTTTTTGTCGCCCCAGGTAATGCTGGCAGCGCCATTGAAAACAAAGTAAAGAATGTCGCCATCGATGTTTTAGATTTTGAAAAACTCGCTGCATTTGCGCAAGACAATAATTGTGAACTGACCATCGTTGGCCCAGAAGCCCCATTAGTTGAAGGTGTGGTGGACTTCTTTGCCGATAAAGGTCTTAAAGCCTTTGGCCCGTCAAAAGGTGCGGCGCAATTGGAAGGCTCTAAAGCCTTCACAAAAGACTTTTTGGCCCGTCACGATATCCCAACCGCGTTCTACCAGAACTTCACCGAAGTAGAGCCAGCGCTGGCTTACATTGATAAAATCGGTGCGCCAATTGTGGTTAAAGCAGACGGCCTTGCAGCAGGTAAAGGCGTCATCGTGGCAGAAACCGTTGAGCAAGCCAAAGACGCGGTAAAAGACATGCTATCGGGCAATGCGTTTGGTGATGCTGGCTGTCGTGTGGTCATTGAAGAGTTTTTAGCCGGTGAAGAAGCCAGCTTTATTGTCATGGTAGACGGTAAAAATATTTTACCAATGGCCACTAGCCAAGATCACAAACGTGTTGGTGATGGCGATACTGGCCCTAACACGGGCGGCATGGGTGCATACTCTCCAGCGCCTGTTGTGACTCAAGAAATTCACGATCGCATCATGAAAGAAGTGATTGTGCCCACCGTTGAAGGCATGGCCAAAGAAGGCAATGACTACACGGGTTTCTTGTATGCTGGTCTTATGATTGATGAATCAGGCACGCCTAAAGTCATCGAATACAATTGCCGCTTTGGTGATCCTGAAACCCAGCCAATCATGTTGCGCATGCAGTCTGATTTGGTTGAGCTTTGCTTAGCTGCGTTTGAAGACAATGGCTTAGCCGGTAAAAGCGCGCAGTGGGATCCAAGAGCCGCCATTGGTATTGTATTAGCCGCAGGTGGTTACCCTGAAGCCTACAATAAAGGTGACGTTATTTCGGGGCTGCCACAAACTGAAACCGCAGGTGAGAAAGTCTTCCATGCGGGCACCAAGCTTAACGATAAAGGTGAAGTCACCACTAATGGCGGGCGCGTATTATGTGCAACGGCATTGGGTAATACCGTCACCGAAGCACAGCAACGTGCTTATGTGCTGACGAAAACCATCGGTTGGGAAGGTAGCTTCTACCGTAACGACATTGCCTACCGTGCCATTGCTCGCGAACAAGCGAAGTAATGCTCAAAACCTCAGGCCCTTGCCTGAGGTTTTTTCCTTTTGTTTTAATTCTCCACGCCTTTAGCTTTTCTAACGCTTTTCTCTATAATGGGTGCTCATTTTTTAACTATGTGCCGCCATGTCGTTTTTTTTCGTGCGTTTTATTCTGATCGTATCGTGCTTACTTAGCAGTCTCAGTCATGGCCGCGACATCACTAGTATGATTTTGGCTGATGGCCCAATGGAAGTGCAGCTGCAAGGCACGATGCAATGGCTAAAAGCCGATCACACGACTCTTAGTTTGGCCCAACTACTGATCAAGCAGAACACCCACTTTAAGCCACTGACCGATCAAGCGGTGATTGAAGCCAATGAAACCTATTGGATACGTTTTCATGTGATTAACCCCATCAATGAAAATATCCCATTGGCGCTGCGTTTAAGCAGTAGCAGCATTAATATTGATGGGGCCTATGAGAAAAACAATAATCAATGGCAAAGAATTGCTAGCATCTCTAATCAACAGCAACTTAGCAGTAATACAGCTCTAATTTTAAATATTGAAGCCCTCTCTGAGCAGTGGCTATATTTTCGTATTAAACCTATACAGACCAGCCGACTTGAACCCAAACTGCAAGACTTAAGTCAGTACGCAAAAGGTTTTACTGTTTTACAACAAATATTAGGGGCATTGGTGTCCCTAATGTTATTTATTAGCTTTTTGCATATTATCGCTATTCGTTTTCATAACCACATTCGACATTATCTTGCCATTTACTTAGCCTTTATTGGTCTGTGTTATGGTTTATCTCATACTCAATTATATGAATGGTCCCAGTGGTTCTTTGACTTTGCAAAACTCAGCCCCTGGTTTATAGCCTGTGGTATTTTCTTATCCAGTTTTACGACCGAACAATACCGCATATTACTCAAAAGCAATCGTTCAGCGTTTACCTTGCTCACGTTATTGCTTACCACTCTCATTATTACCAATTTCCCTTATATAGTAATTTTATTCAGCGCATTGGTGCCCATTTTTATTGTTGCAACAAAAATCAAACACATCAGTATTAATTTAACCTTGGCTAATATTATATTATTTGCATCTGTATTTTGGCAGTGCTGCTACATACTGATACCAGAAATGGTCTATGCCCCCGAAGGCATTTGGCATGTTTATGCTTTATCATTAAGTGTGCTTTTTGCAAGTCTGAGTATGATCATCCCCTACTTTGAACGGCAAATTAAACGCCAGCAATCAAAAAACATTGGTGTACAAGGTCAGTTCCTTGAAAGTCTAAGCCATGAATTACGCACGCCTATGAATGGTGTTTTAGGTATGTCTGAGTTGTTAAACGAGACGCCACTGAGTGCGAATCAACGAGACTACGTGGATACCATTATTTTTTCCGGCCATGACATGCTGCGAATGGTTAACCGTATTGGTGACTTTGCAAAAATCCAATCCGGACGCATTTACTTTGAAAAAAACAACATTCAACTTACGGATCTCGCTCAGCGCTGTTTAACTAAATTCCAATTTAGCGCAAATCAAAAAGGGATAGAGTTAGTGTTGAATATGGATGAAGACCTACCCGTTAATATTGCAAGCGATGAGCGACGCTTAGAAAGTATTCTTGATAATTTATTAGAAAATGCCATACGCCATACCGAATATGGTGAAATTGAATTACGTATTGCATTACAAAGCGATGGCGAGGTTTTATGCTTTTCAGTAAGGGATACCGGTACCGGTGCCGATAAAGCATTAATCAAACAATTAATCGGTAATCAAGACTCACTTCACCAAGTGGAATCAAGTAAACATGGTTTTGGTCTTAGCTTGTGCAAACATCTTGTAACACTTATGGGCGGGCATCTTTTTGTTGAAAGCCGCGTAGACAAGGGCAGTACCTTTAGCTTCACTTTACCCAATGAACCCGTAGTAGAAACTCAATCGCACATGCAAGATGTAAGTGATGTTCTTCAAGGGCTGTCGATTTTAATTGTCGATGACAACAGCACTCTTAGAAAAGTCATTCAGCGGTATGCCAACAGTTGGGGCATGCAATCAGACCATACCTATAACGGCAAAGAAGCTCTGGCACTCTTGCGCAGTCAAAGTAATCTTGGCACCTCTTACGATGCCATTTTAATTGATCAAGATATGCCGATCATGGATGGCTTCCAGCTGGCTAGGCGCATTCAAGACGACCCGGATATCAACCAATCCATTATCAAGATCATGCTCACGGGCATGTCTATCAGCAATACACAAAAAGAAGTGATTCAATACGGTATTGATCAAGTAATTACCAAGCCTGTTTCCGCACAGAGCCTCAAGAAAGCCTTGGCAAAACATATGATTAAACGTCAAAGCTATAGCAAACACGGTTAATCCTGACCTAGAGCATGCATCGGGCTCAAGTTTTACGTAAAATAGAGCCCATTCTTATTTTGTGAGGCTGTTTATGCGCGCTCTCTCTGCATTCGACCGGATTATTTGCCATGTGGATAACGCTTTGAAGACGTTGGTTCCCAGCGCCTCCACCAGTCATCGAGCCAACCCTGCCAAGCAAGCCGACCACCATGAATTTGACGAAACATCCCAGCGACATGCCGCCGGATTGATGCGCATTAACCACACCGGTGAAGTCTGCGCTCAAGCTTTATACCAAGGGCAAAGCCTTACTGCACGCTTACCTGAAATACGTGAGGCCATGGAAGAAGCAGCGGAAGAAGAGGTGGATCACCTTGTTTGGTGTGAGGAGCGCTTAGTGGAGCTGAACAGCCATACCAGCTACCTTAACCCCATTTTTTACGGCCTATCCTATACCATTGGCGCCCTCGCTGGCGCCGCTGGGGATAAATGGAGCCTAGGGTTCGTTGCGGCCACTGAAAATCAAGTCTGTAAACACCTGGTGGAGCATCTCGAGATACTGCCGCCCAATGACGAGCGCAGTCGAGCCATTTTGAGTGTCATGCTAGACGATGAACAAAAACACGCGACAACCGCTCTTGAAGCCGGTGGTGCTGTTTTCCCGTCTTGGTTTCAAGCAGGTATGACCCAGATGTCCAAAGTCATGACCAAGACCACTTATCGCTTATAAACAAAGCCCTGTTACTTGCACTATATTTAATTGGTACCACGTTTACATATTAAATTAAGTGCGAGTACCCAAATGCCAAGACTAGGCTTTGCCGAATACCATCTTATTGAAGAGAATATTGTTCACTTCATTACGGGTGAAGGGGCGAAATTGGATATCGAACAAGCCAATACGTGTTTAGACGTCTATCGCCAGTTAGATCGACCTTTAGGTATTTTAGTAGATCGATCCAATGCTTACTCCAGTTCGCTGGAGTTCATCATGATGATCGCAGAGCTCAAACAGATAAAAGCCCTTGCGGTGTATGTACCAAACCAACGATCAGCCAAGGTGGCCGATTCGCAAAAACTTTTTTTCCCCATTCCCTTTCAATACTTTTACGAAAAAGATGAAGCTATCAATTGGATTAAGCAGCACCTAGACTAGTGCTGCTTAGTTTTGGCTTATTCGCTTAATTCAATCACTTCGTAATCATGCGTGATTTCAACACCACCTTGCTCAAGCATAATGCTCGCAGAGCAATACTTTTCAGCCGATAACGCTACTGCACGCTTAACCTGAGCGTCTTTCAGGTTACGTCCTGTCACTTTGAAGTGCACATGGATCTTCGTGAACACACTTGGTACGGCATCAGCACGCTCTGCGTCAAGTTCAGCCACACAATCCACCACATCTTGTCGGGACTTCTTCAAGATACTCATGACATCAAAACTGGTGCAGCCACCTAAACCCATCAGCAGCATTTCCATTGGTCGAACGCCCATATTACGCCCACCATGATCTTCAGGGCCGTCCATCACTACACTGTGTCCGCTGCCCGATTCCCCAAGGAACATGACATCTTGTACCCACTTAATACGTGCTTTCATGAAAACTTCACCCTACAAAAAACGCCAAGATTAACATAAGCTATGCCATTGGCAGAAGTCATAGCAAAGATTAGATAGGCTGGGCTACTTTTTACTCAGACTAAGTAGGACACAGTTCCCAAAAATACAGATTGCCTAGTGCTAATGAGCACTTTGTGGCACGTAAGTATTCACCTATTTGGTTTAATAAGTGCATAATTGCTTAGCTTTACTGCTATAAATAATAATGTAATCAAGGTTTGATGGTTTAGGTCTCAATATGAATAAAGGGTTAAGAGCTGATCGGCATAAGCATTTAGATTACTTTTTGTCTCAATGCCACCGTCGTCGCTATCCCGCTCGCAGTACTATTATCTATGCTGGGGATAAAAGTGACTCCTTATTCTATATCATGAAGGGGTCCGTCACCGTCATCATTGAAGATGACGATGGTCGAGAAATGATTATGGCCTACCTGAATGAGGGCGACTTCTTCGGTGAAATGGGCTTATTTGACGAGGTCAGCCCTCGTTCAGCTTGGATCAAAGCCAAGGTAGAATGCGAAGTGGCTGAAATCAGCTACAGCAAGTTCCGTGAAATCAGCAATCAAGACCCTCGCATCATGTACTTTATTGGCGAGCAGATGGCGACTCGCTTACGCAAAACCACCCGTAAAGTTGGCGACTTAGCCTTCCTAGATGTAACGGGCCGAGTTGCAAGAACATTGCTTGATTTAAGCCAAGAGCCAGATGCCATGACACACCCTGATGGCATGCAGATCAAAATTACTCGCCAAGAAATTGGTCGTATTGTGGGCTGTTCCCGTGAAATGGTTGGCCGAGTATTAAAAGCCCTTGAAGATCAAGGCTTGGTCGGTGTGAAAGGCAAAACCATGGTGGTCTTTGGTGCACGAAAAGCCGCTACCCTGCCATCACGCAAAGAAGCTGACTAGACTGGTTTTGTGGCTGCTGCGGCAGCCCAGTCTTCGTAATTACGGCTCACCTAGAGGCCACTTCCTTACCACCTTGTATCTTGGCTCAGCAAACTCTCCAGTATTCCAGCCCTCACTATCTCCAGAACGAAAGTCCTTCGAAGCGTATAGCACAAGATGTGTCAGAGACACTTGTTTTGCATAATCAAGCGCCCCATAACGCCCCTGGGCACAATATGCCAATGTCACATGAGGTATAAACGTAGACAATGACATGTGATCTCTAAGGCAAGCCACCTCACTCAAGCTCAGCATGAGCTGACGCAGGTCCTCACTCAACAAGCCTTGCCACGCCCAGCAAGTATTTGTATTGCTACCTCCTGGCAAAAGCTCGCTTATATACTGCGCAGGCCATAAGATCGAACAGTGTGATGAATGCTCGAAATGGGCATCAAGTTGCCCCACCAACTGTTCTTGCTGGTAATTTGAGCGCTCTCCTAGATAACATAGGGTCATATGTCGATCTTGAGGTTGGTGAGCCCTGTGTAGCGAACTGTCACGGCAAAGCTTTTCAATTGCTTCCGACTCAAGGTCATCCCCCCATAAGCCTAAGAATATTCGCATATATCTGCCTTTTCGATAATGATCTGCGTTTTGATAAAGCGGCTTTAGTGCAAGAAATCATACCAACGCATAACAAGCTTGTGTTTTGTATCTATACTAAAAAAAAGTATCGGTATCTAGGCATAACATGACTGATTTATTCTTTGCTGATGAGCATTCTGATAACCTCGTCACTGGTGAGCATGCTCCTTGGAATATACTGCTGATTGATGATGAACCAGGTGTTCACCAAGTGACTAACATGGTGCTTAGGGACTTTAAGTTCGATAACCGCCCCTTAAATCTCATCAGTGCTTTCAGCGGTCAAGAAGGCTTCGAGGTCATGGCCAGTCGTGATGATATCGCCTTGGCCATCGTTGATGTGGTTATGGAAACCGACCACGCAGGGTTAGAGCTGGTTCAACGCATAAGAGAAGATCTGCACAACAACTATACACGCTTGGTACTGCGCACCGGTCAACCCGGTCAGGCACCAGAAGAAGATGTCATCATTAATTACGATATCGACGATTACAAAGATAAAACAGAACTGACCAGCAATAAGTTAATGACGCTGATGTACGCATCTCTGCGCTCTTATCGAGATATTTGCGTCATAGACTCTAACCGACGTTCCTTAGAGCAAGTGATCCTAGCTTCCACTGAAATTTTTGAGGCCAGTTCATTAAGAGCTTTTGCCTCTGCTGTGCTGAAACAAATCTGTAATTTGCTCAATCTAGATGGCGCTATTTTTTATTGCACGAGCTTAAATTCAGACTTTGATGAATCTGATGATTACCGTGTGCTGGCAGTCAGTGGCAAGATGGCCGAATACGAAACCAAAAATAAATCCGATCTGCCCCTTGGCGTACTCAGTGCCTTTGAATACGCACTGAGACAAAAAAGCTCTCATGTGAACGGCGATATTTATACGGGTTATTTTTCTACCAGTTTAGGCAGTGAAAACCTGCTTTATGTATCCATGGAACGTGAATTAGACGACATGGATAAACAGCTCTTAGATATTTATGCCAGTAATGTTGCTGTCACTTATGAAAACTTATTACTGCGTGATGAGATACTCGATACACAAAGAGAACTGGCTTATATCTTAGGTGAAGCGGTTGAGCAACGCTCAAAAGAAACGGGATCTCATGTTCGCCGCGTAGCGTTATACTCCCATTTATTTGCCACTCAATATGGTATCGACCCCCAATTAGCCGACTTAATTAAATTGGCCAGTCCACTTCATGACGTAGGTAAGATCGCCATCCCCGATAGCATTCTTAAAAAACCAGGCAAACTCGATGCAGATGAATGGACCATTATGCAAACCCATGCACAACTGGGTTCAGACCTGTTACGCAGCAATGATAATGAAGTGGTGAAAATGGGGAGTATCATCGCAGGGCAGCATCACGAACGCTGGGATGGCACCGGGTACCCAAACCAGTTAAAAGGTGAAGATATTCATATTGCTGGGCGCATTACCGCATTGGCCGATGTATTTGATGCGCTTGGGTCCAAACGCTATTACAAAGATGCATGGCCCTTAGAGGAAATACTGGCAGAAGTAGACAAGCAAAAAGGCAAGCAATTTGACCCTAAACTAGTGGATATTTTGCACGAGAATATTGACGAGGTTCTAAAAATTCGAGAGCTTTACCCCGATTAAATAACCAAATGATTTGAAAATTTGTTCCTATCCGAGCAAATCGTTACAATTGAACTTTTCTTATCAGATTAAATTCCATGTTAAAATTTTTTTGGGTACCATTTTTTCTTGTAGGCTGTGCCAGTGTCGGCCTTTATCAATCAACTCTCATCAGTGAATATGGCACCCCCTCCATGACCGAGCGTCAAGTAGAGGCACACCTAACTCAAGCTAAAACCTATACCGACTCTATTGCTCCCATATTGGAAAATCGCTGTGTTGTTTGCCACGGCTGTTATGATGCACCTTGTCAGCTTAAAATGTCCTCACCTCAAGGTATTATGCGCGGCGCCAGCAAAGAAAAAGTTTATGACGGCACACGTATTTTAGCTAGCCAGCCCAGCCGTCTAGGTATTGATGCGAGCAATACACAACAATGGCGTGAAAAAGGCTTTTTTCCTGTATTAAATGAACAAAATCAATCAAGCCATATCAATTTAGAAAACAGCTTACTATTTAAAGTGATCCAGCAAAAACAAGATCACCCTCTACCCAATCAGGACATTCTAGATAAGCGTTTTTCATTTGGCCTTGCTCGCCCACAAGCGTGCCCAACGCCGGTAGAGTTTCAAGACTATGCACAAGCAAATCCACTATGGGGCATGCCTTATGCACTACCTGGCTTGAATCAACAAGAATTTAATGCCATTGAAGACTGGGTCGCTAACGGTGCTATTATGGCAAAACCGTCACCCCTACCTGTAAAGATTGAAAAACAAGTTGAAAAGTGGGAAGCCTTCTTAAATAAAGACAGCAACAAACAAAAATTAACCAGTCGATATATTTATGAACATATTTATTTGGCTAATTTATATTTTGATGAAACACCTTTATTTGAAGGTAAGCAACCGTCACAAACACCCAAGTATTATTTTAAATTAGTTCGATCAACCACCCCCCCTGGCTTGCCCATATCGGCCATTAAAACACGCCGGCCTTATGGCAACCCTGATACTGATGCATTCTATTATCGCTTGTTGAGAAACAATGCCAGTGTCGTCGCAAAAGTGCATATGCCTTATCGCTTAAATAATCAGAGAATGCAGTGGATCAAAGATTTATTTGTTAAGCCTGATTATCAGGTGAATCAACTTCCAGGTTACTCACCGGAAGTGGCGTCTAATCCATTCATTACATTTAAAGATTTACCTGTAGGCAGTCGATACCGCTTCATGCTTGAAGAAGCACAATTCATTATACAGGGTTTCATTAAGGGCCCTGTTTGTCGTGGCCAAGTGGCGCTGAACGTTATTGATGATCACTTTTGGGTGGCCTTTGTTGAGCCAAGCTTGCAACAAAGCGATGCCTTATCTGAATTTTTATCTCAACAAAGTAATAACTTACGCCTACCCGGTGAAGATGAAAGTAATTCTGGTATTGCAACAAACTGGTTGAAGTATTCGTCTTTACATAATGACTTTTTAAAGGCAAAAAAAGTGGCTATAAAAGAAGAGTTATTATCTAAAACCACATTAGATACTGATTTAGTCTGGCAAGGTGATGGCAAAAACCCAAACGCCGCATTAACTATATTTCGCCACTTTGATTCATCAAGTGTTTTGCAAGGCTTTGTTGGCCAAGCACCTAAAACCACATGGCTGATTAGCTATCCGCTGCTTGAGCGCATTCATTATTTGTTAGTAGCGGAGTTTGATGTGTATGGCAACATTGGCCATCAACTAATGACACGCTTATATATGGATTTTTTACGTATGGAAGGTGAAGCAAACTTCCTCACACTGCTACCTGAAAAAGAACGCAAGCGCTTGACTGATTACTGGTATCGAGATGCTGGTGACGATGTTAAAACCCATTTATACAACGAAGAAAAACACACATTGGCCGAACCCAATATTCGCTATACCAGTGACCGTCCAAAGTTAGAGTTGTACAAGATGCTCGAACAACATTTACAACCCGCCATGAACGAAAAGTATCGGTTTAATGCGGATACGTTTCCTAAGCTAACCGATCTCAATACTATTAGCGGAAAAGCCGCATCCATCATGCCCGAAATCAGCCTATTATATGACGCTGAGCATGATCAAGTTTTCACCCTCATTCGCAACAGCGGACACAGTAATTTAACCGGCTTATTGTATGAAGAAGAAAACCGGTTGCCACAAGAAGATTATCTGACCGTTATTCCTGGCATTGCGGGTGCCTACCCTTCTGCATTTTATCAAGTTAAAAAGACACAAGATGCNCAGGCATTTGTTAACACAATTAAAGACTTAAAGAATGAAAANGATTATGAAAACTTTATGAGCGAATATGGTATTCGCAGAACNCATAAACAGTTTTGGCGTTTTAGTGACCGCATTCATCAGTGGTATCGACAAGATGACCCACTCAATGCCGGCCTACTTGATTATAACCGATTAGAAAACCGATAACGGTCCAAAAGAAAAGCCATGGTATTGCTACCATGGCTTATTTCAGTCAGCTTAATTTAAACCTAAGTTTAAATTTAGGTGGTGACATCCAAGAGATTCACCTTGGAATTTATCTTATCGTCTATTTGACTCGCTTCCACCAACTGAGCCTGAATACGAGCCATTTGCTCGTTAAGTTCTTGTAAATCAGCAATCACAGAGTTCGTTGATTCTTCCTGTTTTTGCTGTTCTTCCTGCGCCTTTTGTTCGGCATCGAGACGCTCTTCTTCACTTAACGCTTGTGTTTCAGCTTGCTCCTCACCAACGTCATCACTGGTTAACTCTTCTTGTTGCTGTTGCTGAATTTCAGCCCTTGCTTCCAATGCCATTTGGCTTGCCTGTGCGGCTACTCGACGATCTTGGCTGGATGGCTCAGCCGGCGCCAATGCGGCTCTGCGCACGGTTTCTGCTTTGTCGAGTGTGGCCTGAGGATCATTGGCAACTTTGCCAGTGTCGATAGAGACTTCACCACCTATCGCATAATTTTTCCCATCAGGGCCACGTTCATAGGTCAAACTCATTGCACCGGCGTACTGGCCCCCCACTGCTTGGTGGGCCTGTTCGTGGGCTTTCACTTCTCGATCACGTTCCGCAAGTTGTTGGATTTGTCGTTGCTCGACTTCTAGCTGGCGCTGCTCTTGTTCATCTTGTTGACGACGAGCTTGCGCACGGTCTTCCTCTTGGGCGCGATCGCTTACATCATCACCTCTTCGGCTCTGTTGTTGTTCATCACTACGTTGAGCGGCATCTTCAGATCGCGCCTGACGGCGATCGTCACTAATATTGCGCTCAAGACGCTGTTGTTCTTGTTGAGTATCTTGTTGTTGGCGCTCTTGACGAGCTTCACTGGTTTGGCGTTCAGGTGAACCTTGCTCAGCCCCACCTTGTTGAGAACGTGAGGACTCACTGGCTTGCTCAAGTGCAGTGAAGCTAGTGGTGCTTTGGTTTTCAGACTCCATAGGCACAGCCACACCCACGCGGGCATCACTGCCTTGTGCGCCGGTGTTGACCTGATTAATGGTTAAGCCTGTTCCAAATTGCACGTTCACGTTTATTCCTCATTGCGTACTGTCACACCTTGATATCCACCAGACTGCCGAGGGTTTCATCCGCGGTTTTCACCACATTAGCGGACATCTCTACTTGGCGCTGGCCTTCTTTCTCTTCGATTAACGCCTTCGCCACATCTTGATTTGGCGACACTGGCCGGTCTGTGCTGGCAGAGGCCACTTGCTGTGCCGCCTGGGTTACCTGTTGCTCACCCTTCTGAATGCCGGCAAGGCCAGCGCTCAAGGCACCGCCCAATCCACCCACTTGCATATGATTCTCCTCAAAGTATTTCTACCTGATCATAATTTAAACAGAGGAAAGGCCCCTTCACAACGAGAAGGGGTAAAACTTTAATATAAGATTTGACTATAAATTATACAACTAATAACCAAATGTAAGGAACCCATGGGGAAGCAGAAAATGCACCACCTATTAGATGAATTTGTTCTATACGGGCTCTATATGGGTATACGCTCACTCATACAAAACATCACCACAATAAGTTGAATACATTTGGGTGGCACCTTAGGTGCGACAATTTGTCACATCGGCTTCAGACTTATTGAGCGTTAAAATAAGCCTTATTAAACATTATTATTAAGGGACGCCATGAAACGCCTTCTTGCTTGTTTGTTATTACCTTTATTCTTAAGCGCCTGTGGTTCGGACAGTGACTCATCAGGTGACGCAAACAATAGCGCTGAGTTTCCAAAAATATTGAGCTTGGGTGATAACTACACTGCAACCTTTGATATGACAGAAGTAACAAACGGTGTGGCAGATATCACCGTCAACATTGCATCAAAAGATGGGCAATCTTTACAAGGTCAAGCGATCACTCTAAGTCCTCTAATGGTTATGGCCAACGGAATAGAGCACGGTACCCCATTTGAAAACAGTATGGGCACACTTGATGAAAGCGGTTCATTCACCGGTACAGCCTACTTTTTAATGCCTTCAAATATGCCAAGCGGCGATCCAATGGGTGATTGGTCAATCACAGTAACCTTTGATACTAAAAGTGAAATCATCCCTATTACTGTCGATATGATGAGTTCAGATGTTAAAACGTTGAAAGGTAGTGACTCTGATCAAGTAATGAGCATGAGTGGTGGCACCACTGATCGTACTTATTACCTTTACAATCGAGACCGTCATATTAACAGTGCCATGAACATGAATATGTTTGAAGTCTATGTGACAGCCAGAGAAACCATGATGGATTATCAGGCAATCGCTGATGGTAATGTATTGAATGCCGGCTCGATGCATGAACTCACCATTAATAACGTGCTTGTTAAAATGTGTACCTCTGAATGCGACCTAGAAACCAATTGGATAACCGCAACGGCAAAAGACAATCACCCTGGTATTTATCAAGGTATGGGTTTAGGTCTAACAGGTGATGGGAGCGATATGGTTATGGTTCGCTTAACGGTAAATGACGAAGCGAAAGACAATGGTGCCACGAGTGATGCAATTGAAACCGTTACGTTTTCTTTTAGTGGCGATACTACCGCTACTACACACGAACACATGTAAGCAAAGTTAAATATATTTTATGAATCCTACTCAGCAAGTGGATATGCCAATCCCTGAAGTACCCGCTAATCACGGGTATGGGATTGGACTTTTTTTCACACTCGTTCTATTTATATTCAGTTTTTCTTCTACTTCCAATGCTGCATCTTGTTGTGGGGGCGGCGCCAGCTCAGGCATCATTCTGCCAAAGTTCAATGACGCCATGATCGACATGGGGTTTTCCAATGAAACCTATAATGGCTTCTGGACAAATACAGGCCAATATAAAGATGATCCGAAAGGCAGTGACTTATTACAAAGGCGCATTAATATTTCTTACGCACATCGTTTAGCGGATCAGTGGCAGCTAAGTGTGGGCGTTCCGTTAGTGGACAATCAAAATACCTATAGTGGTGAACAAAGCTCAGTACAAGGTTTAGGTGATATGTCTTTAAGTCTTTGGTACGAAGCGTTTGAGAAAGTGACCTGTGTTTACAGGATTAATGGCTGGGAAAGTTTAAAGCCCAGTATTTATTTAGGCACTAGTTTAACATTACCAACCGGTATCAGCCCTTATAGTGATAGAGTCGATAGCAGTTTTGATATCACTGGATTAGGTTTTTACCGGTTAGATGCAAATATTATTATTGAAAAAACCGTCTACCCCTACAGCCTGAGTTGGCAAGGCCAATACGGTTATGCGTTTGAACGACCTGTGAATCAAGAGTACGGTCAAGGTGTTTCGCCTTACAACAAGCAGCTGGGGAATCGAAATGCCAGTACGTTTAGTGCAGCTTACACGTGGTTTTTACCTAATCTTTCAATGCTTACGATGACCGCCAGTCACAGTGAGCTAGAAGAAAAATCAGCCTCTTATGATGGCATTACTGACACCAGCAGCGGCTTAGAAAAAACCACACTAGGTTTATCTTTCGCCTATTCAAACGCGATTCGTGATTGGATTTATAAACTGGGTATCAGTGAAGCCAACGAAGGAAGTAACATTCCCAAAACACAAATCATTACCATGGGTGTTAGTCATGTTTATTAACGTCAAATACATTGCACTATTGATTATGGTTTTGTTTATAACCGGCTGCCAAGAAGATTTAATGCCTAGTAATGACCCAATAGAATCGACACTTTTAAGCCGAGAAGGTGAAGTAATCGATGATCTAGCGCTTACTTTTAGTGATGGTACAAGCGGTTCGATTAGTGAACGTCTAAGCACCCATGATGCATTGGTCCTTTATTTTACAATGTGGTGCCCAATATGTGATGCGCACATGAGCCATATCCGCAATCAAATACAGCCGCAGTATAATAATGTGGACTTTATTTTTGTGGATTATGTTTCAGGCAGTATAGTTGAAACAATGAACGTTCAGCGGGCTTCTGGTTATACCGACTTTGACGTCATAGCCGATATTAATAATGAATTAGAAACCTATTTCAATGGCACGATGGCCACTACGATTATTATTGATAAAAATTTCATTGTGAAATTAAATAGTTTATTTAAAACCGGCAACGAGATTAAAGACAAACTGGATACGCTTTAAAATTTTGCCAATAAGTTCATCTGAAAATCACTAATGAATCAGACAACTTATTGGCATTACCGTCATTTAATGAAAACTTATTTCAAGCAGGCAAGGTTAAATACGTCGATACTTGCTTGATATCCACCTCTTGCATAAACGGTACCTCACCTAAACAAGGTGCTTTAATCATCGCTTTAAGGGTTTCTAAGTTTTCTTCATAAGCCAACATATCGCCATCAACACTGTTAGCGATCCAGCCAGCAATTTCTAACCCATCACGCAAAATGGCTTCGTAAGTTAAAAGGGCATGGTTAATACAACCCAATTTCATCCCCACGACTAATATCACGGGCGTTTTCAACTCTTTAGCTACATCCGCGAAGGTTTCATTTAAATTAAGCGGTACACGCCAGCCCCCAGCTCCCTCAACACAAATAAAATCGGCCTTATTAATCATAAGCACGCCGCGTAACAAACCCACAATGCGCTGTGCGCTTAAGGGTTTTTGAATACGCTGAGCTGCGATATGCGGCGCGATGGGTTCAAGTAAGGTAATTGGGTTTATCTGCATGTAGGGCAGTTTTTCGGTGCTATGCTCAATGTGTAGCAATGCATCATCATTTTGTAAGCCATCCCCATGATCTTCGCAGCCTGCTGCAACGGGCTTTAAACCAAGGGTTTTCAAACCTTGCTCACCGGCTTTATGTAAAAGTGCGGCGGTGCAGACGGTTTTCCCTGCATCGGTGTCGGTACCGGTAATAAAATAACGCTGCTTACTCATAGTATTCTCTTTGGGTTTTTAATTGGGCTTAACTAAACAACAACTCAACACTCGGTAGCTAGCGGGCAGTCCGGCGTCCTGACGAAAAGACTCCATGGCTTGCATAAATTGTTTTACTTTCTGCGGTGATGTTAAGCCTTTTGCACGACCATCGGTAATATTGTGAGCACCGATACGTTTGAGTGAGTCAGTCAAGCCTCTGACATCGCTGTGAAAATCATACAGGGTTGCAATATCACATTGTTGGATGGTGAATCCGCTGGATTCAATCATGAATTTTAAATCATGCTCGTCATCAAATTGATTAACATGCTGATGCTGATCCACTGTCGACCAAGCCTGTTTGAGTTCGTCTAATGTACCATCCGCTAGGGTGCTCAACACGAGATGACCGCCCGGTTTTAAACAGGCATAGGCTTGCTTTAATACTTGTGAGAAATCGTCACACCATTGCACGGCTAGGTTGGAAAAAATTAAATCAAATTGCTCATTTTCAAATGGTAAGTTTTCCGCATCGGCCACACAAAAGTGAAATTTAGGGTAGGCCTGTTTCGCCACGTCTAGCATACCAGGAGCGATATCGGCTCCGGTTAAGGTGGCATTATCGTAATGCTGATTTAGTAATGGCAAACAATAACCCGTGCCACAGCCTAAATCTAAAATGGATTGTTTATTTGTTTGCGGACACATCGCAAGTAAGCGCTTGGCAAGTTGATGCTGAAAACGTGCGAACGTATCGTAGTCCTTGGCAGCATCACTAAAGCTTTTTGCCACCGCTTGTTTAGCGATTACATCATGCATCGGGTAAACCTTGCATAAAGGTTAAGATACCATTGGCCACTAATTGAGGTTGCGTCACCAAACACGCATGACTGGCATTGGGCACAAAACTGGTTAGGTGTTTTTCATTGAGTTTATTAAGCGTTTGACTTGCCTTATACGGCACGATGGCATCGTCCGTTGCCAGCATATGCAAACAAGGCTGTTTAATGACTTTCAATGCAATTTGATTATCAATCAAAGCCAATAATTCTAATGACGCTTTTAGCGTTTGCGTAGTGGGTACCGGCACTTGTGTATTAAGTTGCAGCCACTTAAGTGATTGCAACATATCTTGTTTTTCGCCGACCACAGTTAACGCAGCAAAACGCCTTAACGTAACACGCACATCCTCAATGCTGTCCATAAAGCCATTATATAAAGGATATGGCACACCTTGTTTGAATTTTTTATCGGCGATAAATTTCGCATTCGTGCACAGCGTCATGATTTTTTCGATTCGCTGCGGAGAGTCCAGTGCCGCTTGCACCGCTAACATGCCACCTAAACTCCAGCCTAACCAGCTGCTGTTTTCTGGGGCAACTGCGAGCAGATCGCTGACGAGTTTATCCAGCTTATAATCCCCTTCTTGGTAATCACTGTCACCAAAACCGGGCAAATCCACTGCGACAAAATGAAAGTGTTCACTGAATAAATCCGCTAACGGTTTGAATACTTGTGCGTTACTGGCCCAGCCATGAATACAAAAAATAGTGGGTAGGTTTTTATCACCCCATTGGTGTACTGCTAATGCCATTTTATTTTGACTCCATGGTGGATGATAATGCGCCAAGCGCTTGTAAGAGTTGATCCACTTGTTCGTTCGTATGGGACGCTGACAAAGTAATGCGTAAACGCGCCGTGCCAGCCGGTACGGTCGGAGGACGAATGGCCGTCACCATGATGCCTCTCTCTCGCAATTGCTCACTCATGTTTAAAGCAATCTGTGCATCACCCACCAGCACTGGTTGAATGGCGGTATCCGATGGCATTAGATTAAGCCCTAATTGCTGAGCACCGGTTTTAAACTGTTGAATCAAGCTTTGCAGGTGTTCACGACGTTGCGGCTCATGTTTGACGATTTCAATACTCGCTAAGGTGGCCGCAGCAATCGCCGCGGGCATGGCCGTAGTATAAATATATGGGCGCGCAAAATTGGTTAAGTATTCGATTAATTCTTTACTTCCGGCAACAAAGGCACCGGCTGTGCCCATACCTTTACCTAAGGTACCCATTAATATCTGTACTTGATCCTGGCTTTGAGATTGGGCTTCACATAGGCCTGCACCTGTGTCACCTAACACCCCTAAACCGTGAGCATCATCCACCATTAACCAAGCGTCGTTTTGTTTAGCAACACTCGATAGGGAAGGCAAATCAGCGGCATCACCGTCCATTGAAAACACACCATCGGTGACAATGAGTTTGCGCCTTGCCTCACTGCGCTGAAGTCGGGTGGTCAGGTTCGCCACATCATTATGCAAATAACGCTGAAAACGTGCGCCACTTAATAAACCTGCATCTAATAAAGAGGCGTGATTCCACTTATCTTCAAATACGCCGTCTTCTTTATTTAATAATGCGGCAATGACACCAAGGTTCGCCATGTAACCGGTGCTGAACAATAACGCGCTTTCACGTCCGGTAAATTCAGCCAAAGCTTCTTCTAATGCCTGATGATAATAGCTATGGCCGTTAACTAAATGTGCGGCGCCACTGCCTACACCATATTCACTAGCGGCTTGTTGAAAAGCCGTAATTAATTTTGAATGGTTGGCTAAACCAAGGTAATCGTTAGAACAAAAGGTTAAAAACTCGCGGCCATCCATTTGCATGATGGGGCCTTGCGGGCTTTGCGCTAAACGTGTGGCACGATACAAGTTTTGTTCGCGACGCTGCTGTAGGTCTTGAGATAAATCAAAAGGCATAATGAATTTTCAATAAACAAAACATCACCTTCAGCAAACCTAGTGGTGATGTCTTGTTAATGAACCTTATACAGTGGCGTCGTAGAAAGGTTGAGCTGTATCGTTTTTCTCGATTTGTTTGCTCAGTACATCCGCTTGAGCAGAGTCATCGTGATCCACAATGGCTTGCTCTGGGCGTAAACCCAAACGCTTGAATAACTGCATATCTTCATGGGCTTCAGGGTTTGGCGTGGTTAATAAACATTCGCCATAGAAAATCGAGTTAGCGCCAGCCATGAAACACATGGCTTGCATTTCGTCGCTCATTTCTTCACGGCCAGCACTTAAACGCACATGGGATTTTGGCATGAGAATTCGGGCAATGGCGATGCAGCGCACAAACTCAAACGGATCAAGGTTATCCACATCTTCAAGGGGCGTGCCCTGAACTTTTACCAGCATGTTAATGGGCACACTTTCTGGCTGAACAGGTAAATTGGCCAGCTGTGTTAATAAACCAATGCGGTCGTTTTGATTTTCGCCCATACCAATAATGCCACCTGAACAGATTTTCATGCCGCTATCGCGAACATGTTGCAAGGTATCAAGGCGGTCGCCATAGGTGCGAGTGGTAATAATTTTGTCATAAAACTCTGGGCTGGTATCCAGGTTATGGTTGTAATAATCCAAGCCGGCTTGGGCTAGTTCATCCGCCTGAGATTCATCCAGCATACCCAGAGTCATACAGGTTTCTAAGCCTAGCTCTTTCACGCCTTTCACCATTTCCAGTACGTAAGGCATATCCCGTTTATTGGGGTTTTTCCAAGCGGCCCCCATACAGAAGCGGCTTGAGCCTTTTGCTTTGGCTTCGGCGGCTTTTTTTAATACCGCTTCGACTTCCATTAAGCGCTGCTTTTCAAGGCCAGTATTATAGTGGGCAGATTGCGGGCAATATTTACAGTCTTCAGGACAAGAGCCAGTCTTGATAGAAAGCAGAGTACTCACTTGCACTTCGTTAGGGTCAAAGTGCTGACGATGAACCACTTGAGCTTGAAAAAGCAGGTCGTTAAAAGGCAGATCAAACAGCGCCTGAACTTCTTCGCGGGCCCAATCGTGACGAATGTCGTGTGTTTGTGTTGCGCTCATCATACTTCCTTACCAGATCTTATGGACTGTGCTGGTTTTATTTATTCTCAAATGGCAGGCTTATGGCTAACCACATAGGATGAAATTGTGTTTCGTATATTAGCCGCTTATTTTCGGCAGTCAACCACTGCGATCTCCTTGGTTTACAAGAGTCTATTTATTAGACAGTGCATTTATTGCCTTCACCCTAGCCATCAGAACATTTGCCATGCTTGTTTATCCAATGTGCCTCGCCTAGGGCAGCATTGTCCTCAATGTGCGGAGCCTAATCAGCATGGTCATATATGCGGTGCATGCCTGACAAAACCNCCGGCTTTTGACCGCACAATTTGTCCCTTCCTATTTNAAGGCGTGGNGGCCGGTTTAATTCAACGACTTAAGCNCCATAGCAAGGTTCTNGGCANTGAATGCTTAGANGCACGTCTAAGTGAGCANTTACAAACCNATGAGTTTGATGCCATTGTTGCCGTCCCTTACCATTGGAAAAAACTACTTTGGCGTGGCCATAGTCCCACCGAGCAACTGGCATCGCACCTGAGTAAGTCATTGCATACTCCTTTACTCAGAGGCTTTAAGCGCAACAAAGCCACACGCAGTCAACAAGGTCTCGATAAGCAGCAGCGCCAATCAAATGTGCGTCAGTCCTTTCAATGCAGTGAATATTTGACCCAACAAATACAAGGCAAAAATATTTTATTGGTCGATGACGTACTGACCACTGGGGCCACGTGTCATGCCTGCGCCTTGCTGCTTAAGAAACACGGTGCCATAAGCGTAACCCTTGCCTGTTTAGCTCGTACCCCGCTTGAGCATCAATAACTTCCTCGCCAGTCATTCAATTAGCCAGTAAACTGCCCTCACTTACTCTAGATGACCGAGTTTATGTCACAGCCTTTGCCTCACCCATATGAACAACTCACACCCGATACTGTACTTAACGCCATCGATGCCATTGTCGCGCCCTTAGGCTGGCTCACCAGTGGGCATCAACTGGCATTAAATAGTTATGAAAATCGTGTGTATCAAATTGGCATCGAAGAGCAAAAAGACATTGTGGCGAAGTTTTATCGTCCACAGCGCTGGAGCCGCGCAACCATTTTACAAGAACATGAATTCAGCTTATTTGCCCAAGAAGATGAGCTTCCGGTGATTGCCCCCATGGTCATTGATGGTGAAAGTCTATTTGAATACCAAGGTTTCTATGTGGCCATATTCCCCAAACAGGGAGGCCACAGCGGGCACATTGAAAACCTAGATGACTTTGAGCAAATGGGCCGTTTAGTGGCGCGCCTTCATCAAACTGCCAATGCCGTGGAATGTGACCAACGAGGTCTAATGACGCCTCAGCGGTTTGCGCGCGATAGCCGACAGTTTGTTTTAGATAACGGCTTCATTGACGACAGTTTATTGCCTGCCTATGAAAGCTTGAGCTTGGATATTTGCAACATGCTCGATGAGCGCTGGCATGACCCCAAAATGCAATTAGTCCATGGCGACTTACACGCCAGCAACTTAATTTGGCAACACGAACAACCTTACATGCTCGACCTGGACGATTGTATTCGCGCACCTCGTATCCAAGATATGTGGATGTTATTAAATGGCGAGCGCGATCAAATGCAGGCTCAGCTTGCCGCCATGGCACGTGGCTATGAAATGTTTTTACCTTTCCCAGCTGACCAAATACCGCTAATTGAAGTGCTGCGCACCATGCGCCTAATGCACTACAGTGCTTGGTTAGCCAAACGCTGGGACGATCCCGCGTTTAAAATGGCCTTCCCTTGGTTTAACACACCGAGATATTGGTCTGAAGAAATCCTCACTTTACGAGAACAATTTTCCGCATTGCAGGAACACCCTCTACAACTGATCGGATAGCGGTTTATTCACGTAGACCTCTTGCACAACGGCGTCGCAGCGTTAAACTGCGGCCTGAATTCACATTAAGGATATTTCATGAAACTGTTTTTATCTGCATTAGCCATGGTCAGCATGTGTTTTGGTTACTGCGCATCTGCACAAGAGAACACCAGCCAGTCCATTAAAATTGATTCCAAAAAACTGTATTTAGGCGCGGGCGTCAGCCATAACCGCATTGATACCTCATCAATCAGCGGCTCAGATGGCAAAGCCAGCGGCTTTCAAGTCTTCGCCGGTTACAAATACGGTCAACGCAGTGGTATTGACCTAGCGGGTGAGGCAGGTTTCATTCAAAGCGGTGAGTTTTACGACGGCTCAAGTGAAGATGCCGATGGCATTTGGGCAGCTGGTGTGGCCAGCAAAGACTTACCTGAAATTAACAATAAGCTAGCCGCTATTGCTCGCTTGGGTTTTGGCCTAGGTGGTGATGACGGCATATTAATGGGCTTGGGCGCGCAATACCGCTTAAACCCACAAGCTTTGATGCGACTTGAATATCTGAACAAAGACTTATCCCAGTCTTACCAGCTAAACGCTGTTTTCCAATTCTAATCTTCCTTTAGGGTGCCCGTAATGGGCACCCTGAATGCACTTTCTGTTTATGACCAACCCTGCTTACCCATTGCCATTACCTAACTTACAGATCAATCTATTCCAAGCTTTAGGCACCTGAAACACAGCCATCACTGGCTGAAACAGCCCATATTCACTACAATAGCGTAATTGAAATGAAAGTGATGCCCAATGAGCCTATCCCTGCCAAGCCAGCTGTTGCTGCAACAAGACCTGCCTAAAAATGCACTCCTAATTAATCCACCTCGTGATGACCTCGCCCATGAATTGGACGAACCAACTTGGCATGTGGCCAGCTTCAGTTATGCGGTACAGCAGCACTATAAAAACATGGATTATGCCTGCGTGGATATTTGTGCACCTCTAGCACAAGAGTATGGTCATATCGTCATTTACTTACCCAAAGCCAAGGCGCGCTTAAAGTATGTTTTGGATTTTGCTATGAGTGCACTGACGAAAGATGGCGAAATTTGGTTTGTGGGTGAAAATAAAGGCGGCATTAAAAGCTTAGGTAAAAATTTAAAAGACGATTTTAACAGCATTGTGAAAATGGCCATGGGCAAACACAGCGCCATCGTTTGCGCACAAGGCCCACAGCGTCGTACCACATTTAATTTAAATGATTATTTTATTTCACACGAAAATGATCATGGTTTAACACTTAACTCATTACCGGGTGTATTCAGTCAAGAGAAACTCGATAAAGGTACTCAAGTTTTATTAAAGTTTCTACCACGTAAAATTAAAGGGCGTATTTTAGACTTTGGCTGTGGCACTGGCACCATAGCCAGCTATATTAGTCAAAACCGCGAATATGAAGAAATCGAAATGATTGACGATGACTTCTTAGCACTCAAAAGTGCGCAAGCCAATATCGAAGCAAACAAGATTGAATTCACTGAAGCCTTTGCCAGCGATGGCTTTAGCCAAATCGAAGGGCGTTACAACTGGATTGTGAGTAACCCACCCTTTCATCAAGGCATTAAGACCGACTACAACGTCACTGAGAATTTTTTAAGACAAGCCAAAGAGTATTTAAAATTAAGCGGCAAGCTGCTCATTGTTGCCAATGAGTTTTTAAACTATGAAGTGATCTTACGGGAGCATTTCAAAGGCGTCACAACCGTTGCCAAAGAAAATGGCTTTAA
>NYTP01000020.1 GCA_002683575.1 Bermanella sp. | reverse complement strand
TGAGATTAAGTGGCCTGCCCGTTTACGCAAATGGGTGCAGGCTTTGGCATCCTCTTTATTGAAAAAGATGACCGCTTCTGCGCATAACGCGCCGCACTTGGTTGCCCCTAAGCTTAGGGCGTCTACGCCAGCTCTCCATGTGATATCAGCGGGGCTACAATTAAGGTGGGCCACTGCATTGGCAAAGCGTGCGCCATCCATATGCAGTTTTACATCATGCTGTTGACAGACATGGCTGATGGCTTGAATTTCACTGGGCGTGTACACCAAACCTAATTCATTGGTTTGGGTGATGCTTAATGCGCCGGCTTGTGAATTGTGCGGAATATCATCCCCAGCAAGGGCGAGATAGTTTTCTATGTGTTCGGCGGATAGTTTGCCTGCGTGTTGGGCAATGCCTTGCATGCGCGCGCCCCCGGTAAAAAATTCTGGCGCAGTGGACTCGTCCATTAAAACATGGGCGCTGCTATGGCATAAGATGGTTTGCCAAGGGCGCACCATGCTTGCCAATGCTAAGCAATTGGCGGCGGTACCGGTGGGCACAAAAAAAACATCCAGATTGCATTCAAATAACGTTTCTAATAATGAAACCGCTTTTTGTGTGTATGGGTCATCACCGTAACCATGAGTAAACCCTTGATTGGCCGCTACAATGGCATCAAGAATGGGTTGTGAGGCGCATGACTGATTATCACTGGCAAAAAACATAATCTATAACCTAAAAAACGAGCCATGATTGTAGCGCTTTGTGCTTGGTTTTACCTCTTTCAGCTTGGCCTTCTATTTGACAGTGAAACCGTGTCCTTATTGTTACAATTAATTCAATGATACGGTGCATGATTGGATGTTTCGGCCTGTGGATCTTTTTCAATCATTTCTATGATCTCATGGGAGGTTTGAACCATGGGCTCAAAATGGGCAGGCTCGCCGGTGGTTAATACAGACACATGTCGTACTTGGTAAATGGCATACGCAGCCAGTAAAGATAAAATCACCGCCATATACACCGGCATGCCTTGAATCCCCACCCAATTCATTAATACGCCAACAAATATCGGTGCTATTGCGGCTCCTGCACCATGTAATACCAGCATATCGGTGGAGCCAGATACCACCTCATCAGGTGTTAATTGATCCAGTAGTTGTGCTACCCCTAGGGGGTAAAGCGAAAACGCTAAGCCCCCCCAAATAAAGAAGATCAGCATCAAGCTAGCTTGGTTTGGCGCGTAGGGCATGATGAAGCACATGAGCGCAGCAATACTGGTGACAACAATTAATACTTTGCGCCGGTCATGTTTATCGGAAAAGCGACCAATGGGAATCTGTAAGAGTGCGCCGCCGACAATGGTGATACTCATAAGTAAGCCCACGTCTGAAAAACCAAAGCCAAGTTGGCTGGCGTAATAGGGCGCCATCCCCCAAAACGCGCCCATGGCCAAACCCGATAATGCCGATGTGGCCACCGCTAAAGGTGCAAAACTGAGTAATTTTTTTAGGCTACTGTTTGCGCGTTCCGGAATTTGTGGTTGGCTACGACTGGTGATTGTAATGGGCAGTAACGCCCAGCAACTTAAGATGGCGGATAATGAAATTAACATTAATATGGCATCTGGGCTGAGTCGTAATAATTGTTGCGCCAGAGCAATGGCGCCCAAATTGACCACCATGTATACCGCAAAAATTTGTCCGCGTTCCTCTTTTTCGGCGCGCGTATTTAACCAACTTTCAATCACCGTCATTAAGGTGACAAAGGCTATGCCATAACAAAAACGCAACATTAGCCATGACCAGGTATCAATCCAAATACCATGTAAGAGTGCAATGGATGCGCAAAGAGCAGCACAAAATGCGAAGGTACGAATATGGCCCATGCGCCGAATTAAACGACCGCTGACAAAAATCCCGCAAGCAAAACCCACATAAAAACCAGACATAATGATGCCGATCCAGGTGGTGCTAAATCCTTGTTCGGCCGCGCTTAAAGACAGCAGGGTATTGAGTAGCCCACTTCCGAGCAATAATAGTGCAACGCTGCCCAGTATTGCACTAATTGGGCGCATGTTAGACCAGATAAGAACCTCCATTGTGTGTCCGTGCGAGACCGTTCCCGCCAACATTTATACACGGGTTATTCTTATTTTTGATCATGCTTCAGCGGATGCTGTGTCTAGTCCCTGCAAAGCCTAAGCCAGAGATTTACCGTTAATGTGGATAATTGTTTGTTTTTAAATTTTGACTTGTCTTAGATGAAAATGAATTTTTAATCACGGCATAATGGCCTGACCTCATAACGCCCGGTATAGAAACTGCAACTAAGGGGAGTACACATAGGAACAAGTGGATATTCCATATCGACAAGGCCCATGTGTTTTATCACCGTTTTTAAAGGGTTATATTGAGCGGTGTTACTGGGTCTGACTGTATATGCGAAACATCACTTTGTTGCGCAGGGCATCCCAGTTCAATCATACATGGTTGATGAACAATTCTATTTGTATTGATCATGTGTATTGAACTCCTGATTTAAGGGATCACCTATACAGGAGTAAATAATGTTACTTGCCACTGATTTAGACGGCACTTTCTTAGCAGGGGATCCAGAAGATCGCCTTAAGCTATATCAACTGATTAGCGCGCATCCGGAAATTGATTTAGTGTTTGTTACCGGGCGCGGACTCGAATCGGTTTTACCCTTACTCTCTGACCCAACCATTCCTCAGCCAGATTATATTATTTGCGATGTGGGCTGTACCGTTGTGCATGGTGAATCACAACAAGCCATTCAGCCACTGCAAAGTGAAATTGATGATCTATGGCCCGGTGAGCAAGTGATTGAAGATGCCTTGTCTTCGTTTACCGGCTTAGAACGTCAGCATGTTCCTCAAGAACGTCGAGTTTCGTATTTTTGTGATAATGACGTGGTGGATGAGTCCATGCGATCAATTGCACAAGACTTGTCATGTGACGTACTTTTTTCGGCTGGCAAATATTTAGATATCTTACCTAAGGGTATTAATAAGGGGCGAACACTCAGTCGCTTAATTGAGCATTTAGGTGTCGACCCTGAATCCGTATTAGTGGCGGGTGATACGTTAAATGATTTGTCCATGTATCAGCACCAATTTAAAGGGGTCTGTGTTGGCGAATCTGAAGAGGGGTTATTGGACGCAACCGATAATCAAGCCCGTGTGTTTCATGGTACATCACCAGGTTGTGGAGGGATTTTACAAGCGTTTGGTCACTTTGGTTTTCTAGGTCATGCTGGTATTAATGCCGAAACCCCTGATGGCGTAAATTCTGGTAAATCCGATTTAGTCATTGTTTATCATCGCCTGCCATATGAAGAAGTGGTTGAAAACGGTGAACTGATTCGTCGCCGACCAAAATCGCCTAATGGCATTATCCCTACTTTACTGAGTTTTTTTGCCGATGGTAAAGCAGGTTCATGGGTAGCCTGGTCCATTGATGATCCTGAGCTTGGGCCGTTTCAAACTCATACCGAAGTGGATACCAGTCGTTATGAAAAATTAGTGGCGGCTCGTGTTCCACTGAGTAAAGATGATGTGGACATTTTTTATAAACGGTTTTCAAAAGAAGCATTCTGGCCCACCTTACATACATTCTGGGAGCGCGCGACCTTTCGCGATGAACACTGGCAAGTATTTTTAAAAGTGAACAAGATGTTTGCTGAACGCACGGCAGAAGAAGCTGCCGAAAATGCGGTGGTGTGGATCCATGATTATAATTTATGGATGGTACCTGCGTATCTGCGTGAGCTGCGCCCTGACCTGACTATTTCATTTTTTCATCATACTTATTTCCCTTCGGCGGATGTCTTTAATGTTTTGCCGTGGAGAAGAGAGATCATCGGCAGTCTATTACAGTGTGACCATATTGGTTTTCATATTCCAAGACAGGCTGAGAACTTTGTCGATGTGGCCCGTGGTGTCACGCCCCTTGAAGTCACTGAAAAAATTAACTGTGCACCGCGATTTTTAACCTATGGTTGCGCTGTGGGCTTAGATGAAATGAGCGTTGAAATTAAAGTAAATGATCGCTCTATTGGTTTGGGTGCTCACCCTGTGGGGTTAGATTTAAATCGAGTGAAAAATGCATTAGCCGATGAAAATATTATGCAGCTTGCGCGAAATGTGCGTCAGGACCTTGGGGATGTTCGTTTAATTTTGTCAGTTGAGCGGCTCGACTTTACCAAGGGGATCATCGAAAAACTCGAAGCTTTTGCACGCATGTTAGACGATCATCCTGAGCTTAAAACCAAGGTCACCCTGATGATGGTGTGCGTACCTGCAGCACCCGGCATGACCATTTATGAAGAGTTATTATCGCAAATAGAACAAACCGTTGGGCGTATCAATGGCCAGTTTGCAGAGCTGGGTTGGACTCCAGTGCAATTCTTTTTCCGCGCCTTACCATTTGAAGAGCTGGTGGCTTATTACACGGTGGCGGATGTCATGTGGATTACCCCGCTACGGGATGGTTTAAACCTTGTGGCAAAAGAGTATGTGGCGACACAAGGGTTAACCGACGGCAGTGGCGTGTTGGTGTTGTCTGAATTTGCTGGTGCCGCTGCTGAGCTTCGAGGGGCGGTATTGGCAAACCCTCATCACCCACAAGAGCTTGCAGATACTTGTCACTATGCATTGACCATGAGTGAGAGCGAAGCAAAAAATCGCTTAAGCGAAGCATTTGAAGTGGTTAGCCGATATGACATCGGTTATTGGGGGCAAGCATTTATCGATGCGGTAGAGTTAAGGCGTTTAACAAAACTCGACAAGCTCAGCTCAGCGGATCCTTGTGCAGCTTAAGCCTACTTCTTTAATGATTAACGATATTCCGGCAGGAATGCCGGAATATAAATATAGGAGTGATTATGCTACTTAAAAATGCAGTACAACTCATTTGTTATCCTAATCGCATTGGCCATGACCTTAAGGATTTATATCAGGTTGTTGATAAACACTTATCAAACGCCATTGGTGGTTTGCATATTTTACCGTTTTTTCCATCTAATGCCGACGGTGGATTTTCACCGTTAACACACAAAGAGGTGGACCCAGAGTTTGGCGACTGGGACGATATAGAAGCCTTCACTAAGGATTATGATTTGTGTGTCGACTTAACCGTGAATCATATCTCTGATGAGTCACCTGAATTTCAAGATTTTATTGCGAAGGGTTTTGATTCTGAATACGCCGATTTATTTGTGCACGTGGATAAATACGGTGAGATTTCACCAGATGACATGGCAAAAATTCATATTCGTAAAGAGAAAGAACCGTTTCGTGAAGTCACCTTAGCAGACGGCACAAAGACGCGGGTCTGGTGTACCTTTACCGAGCAACAAATTGATTTGAATTATGATAGTGAAAAAGCCTATCAATTAATGGAAAGCTATATTGCTTTTTTAACCTCAAAAGGTGTGAATTTATTACGCCTTGATGCATTTGGATACACCACCAAACGCATTGGCACCAGTTGCTTTTTAGTGGAGCCTGAGGTGTATCAAATTCTTGATTGGATTAATCAAGTGGCACTTAAACATGGCGCTGAGTGTTTACCTGAAGTCCACGACCATACCAGTTACCAATACGCGATTAGTCGTCGTAATATGCACCCTTATGGGTTTGCCTTACCACCTTTGTTACTTTATTCATTGTTGGATGCCAATAGCGTGTATTTAAAAAATTGGTTGCGTATGTGTCCACGTAACATGGTAACCGTACTGGATACCCATGATGGTATTTGTATTCCTGATGTAGAAGGGGTGCTGCCGAATGAAAAGATTAAAGTACTCATTGATAATATCGATGCTCGCAGTGCCGACCCGATTATGCGCCGAAGTGCTGCCAATATTCATAGTGTAGGAGCCATCTATCAGCTGACCTGTACATTCTATGATGCGCTTATGCAAAATGATGATGCTTATATTGCTGCTCGGGCAATACAGTTTTTCACACCGGGTATTCCACAAGTTTATTACGTGGGTTTGCTCGCCGGTTGTAATGATCAAACATTAATGGAACAAAGCGGTGAGCTTCGGGATATTAATCGTCATTATTATACCTTGGATGAAGTAGAGCGTGATATTGAAAAGCCCGTGGTTAAACGCTTGCTAAAGCTTATGACGTTCCGCAGTCAGTATCCTGCCTTTGATGGTCACTTTGAATTAAATTACTCTAACGATTCAAGTGTTTCTATGGCATGGCGACATGGCGAGTATTATTGTCATCTATTTGTGGATCTAAATTTTAATACAGTGAAAGTGGAGCACCATGATGAGCAAACAGGAGAAATAATACACACCACATATTGATTTAATTTGAGTATGGGCACATGAAATAGGACGATTCGTTTGGTTGAAATGCTATTCAAGTCGTCCTTCACGTAACATTTTTCGGTTACAGCAATGGTATGCTTATGATTCGCCAATATGAAACACTGAGTAAGCGCTGTTCAATGGTGCTGGCTTTTTATTTAAGTGAACAATCTTTTTTAGTTAATCCTTTCAATTTGCAAGGTTAAATACATGGAACCCTTGCTAAGCACTATTCTCTTTATGTGATTTTTTTGATGAAGTCGCATGTCTGTATTTATATTTTCTATCGTGTAAATCGTATATAACCTGCAACTAAATTCGTCTTAAATAGTCCTATTATCGGTTGATATTTAGGGCATTATTTTATGCACTAAAAATGATCATAAAAAATTATTCGTAAGATGATTGTCTTGTTTGCTCGTCTTATTTATTCTTTGTGGCGTTTTTGGTCTGCTCTATAAAAAAAGGATCAAAACTTAATCAGTTTTTAAAAATAACCAATGAAAAACAAAATGTTAACGCTTTGCGTGTTGGCCCAGCTTTTTTGACCAAGATTGAACAATGTGTATAGTGAGCATCACCAAGGCATGACTAATAAATCAGTCTATTATTTGTTATATAGCCATATTTTTCGGAGACTTTCCCTCATATGAACCTGCTATGGGTTGTATTATTGCCATTAATTGGCACGTTAGTTCCCTTTTTTACTGAGCGTTTTGGCCGAAACCTCTGTGCTTTGTCTGTCGCAATCCTGCCAGCTTGCTCGCTCATCTTAGTTCTCTTATATGCTGGTGATATATTTAGTGGTCAATCCCTTCGGCAGACCATTGAGTGGATTCCTGCTATTGGTCTGGATCTTTCCTTTCGCCTTGATGGCCTTTCTCTTTTATTTTTATTACTGATACTGGGTATCGGCTTATTAGTGATCTTGTATGCCCGTTACTATTTATCATCTAAAGACTCTATGGGGCAGTTTTATGCTTATTTGATTCTCTTTATGAGCGCCATGGTTGGTATTGTTATTTCCAATAACTTGATTCAACTTTGGATGTTCTGGGAGTTGACCAGTATCAGTTCGTTTTTGCTGATCAGTTTTTGGTCTAATAAGAGCGATGCGCGCAAAGGCGCAAGAATGGCATTAACTGTCACTGGCGCCGGTGGTTTGGCTCTGTTGGCCGGTCTATTAATGATTGCCAATATTGTCGATAGCTATGATCTCGACACGGTATTGGCCAGCGGCGATGTGATTCGTGCTCATGCCCACTACCCAATCGCCTTAGTGCTGGTGTTACTGGGGGCGTTCACGAAATCGGCGCAATTCCCATTTCACTTCTGGTTGCCACACGCCATGTCGGCACCAACGCCCGTTAGTGCTTACTTACACTCGGCGACTATGGTAAAAGCGGGTATCTTCTTAATGGCCCGTTTTTATCCTGCCCTTGCCGGTACGGATTTGTGGTTTGTGCTGGTCAGTATTACAGGTCTTATCACCTTATTACTGGGTGCCTATATCGCGCTCTTTAAACACGATTTAAAAGGCCTGTTAGCGTATTCAACCATCAGTCATTTAGGTTTGATTACCTTGTTACTGGGTCTTAATTCTGATCTTGCGACAGTGGCGGCGGTATTCCATGTAATTAACCACGCGATTTTTAAAGCGTCCTTGTTTATGGCGGCGGGTATTATTGACCATGAGTCAGGCTCTCGAGATATGCGCAAGCTAAATGGCTTGATGAAGTACATGCCTTATACGGCTACATTGGCCATTGTGGCGGCGCTATCCATGGCGGGTGTTCCTTTATTAAACGGTTTCCTATCTAAAGAAATGTTTTTTGCGGAAACCTTAGACCTGAGTATGTTTGGTTCTCTGTCTTGGATGATTCCATTGCTAGCGACCGTAGGTGCGGCCTTCTCAGTGGCCTATTCATTGCGCTTTATTCACGATGTTTTCTTCAATGGTGAGCCCATTGATTTACCCAAGACACCAAAAGAGCCGCCGCGTTATATGAAAGTGCCTGTTGAGGTGCTAGTGGCACTGTGTTTATTGGTGGGTATTTTCCCTGCCTATATAGTGGGTGATTTGTTAAGTGTGGCTTCCTCTGCGGTCTTAAATGGTGACTTACCGAGTTATAGCCTTGCGGTGTGGCATGGGTTAAATATTCCTTTGTTTATGAGTATTTTGGCCATGGTGGGTGGCATCACTATTTATCATAACCGTCGTCATCTATTTCAATTTCAGTCGCATTTTGATGAGCAAGATGCTAAGCATGTTTTCGAAGGGGTGATTCAATGGATCGTTAAAGCCACTGAGCGTGTGGTTGAAACATTTGAGAACGGCTCATTGCAGCGCTACATTTTCTTATTGCTCATGTTCACCTTGGTGATGGGGGCTTATCCATTGTTTTCGCTGACTGAAAACATTGGCACCCGTGAGCAAATACCTGTGGATGGGGTCACCATAACCGGTGCCGTATTGATGATACTAAGCGCCATTGCAACAGTGATTTGGCACCGTCGACGCTTTCTGGCGCTCACCTTTTTATCGGTAGTGGGATTGATGGTGTCCTTGGCATTTGCCCAGTTCTCAGCACCAGATTTAGCCTTAACTCAGCTTTCTGTTGAAATTGTGACCATTATCTTATTACTGCTAGCGCTATTTTTCTTACCGCAGAACACGTCAAAAGAATCCACTAACCGTCGCTTAAGCAGCGACTTATTAGTATCCAGTTTGATCGGCTGTGTTATCGGTACCATTTGTTTCGCCATTCTAACCATGCCACTTCATAGTATTTCTGACTTCTTCCTTGCGAACAGTAAAACCGGCGGCGGCGGCACTAATGTGGTGAACGTGATTCTGGTGGACTTTAGGGGGTTTGATACCTTGGGTGAAATCACCGTTTTAGGGATTGCTGCACTGGGTATTTATAAATTAATTGCGAAAATGCGCATCTTTATGCCAACCCGTGATGACAAAGGCCGTGCTTGGAGCAACGACCCTCACCCAATGATGTTTGAAATGGTTTCACAAAGTTTATTGCCATTAGCCTTATTGGTGTCGGCTTATATTTTCTTACGCGGTCATAACCTCCCTGGTGGCGGCTTTATTGCGGGCTTGATTACGGCTGTGGCCATTATTCAACAATATATTGCCCATGGTGTTCAGTGGATTAAACCTCGGGTGAAAGTGGATTATCAATGGCTGATAGCTGGCGGTATCTTAATCGCCACGCTGACGGGTATCGGTAGCTGGGTCTTTGAGAAACCGTTTATGAGTACCTGGTTTGATTATTTTGATTTACCTTGGGTTGGCGAGTTTGAACTGGCCAGTGCCATGATATTTGATTTAGGCGTTTATTTAACCGTGGTGGGTGCAGTCATGTTGATACTGGCTAATTTAGGTAAGTTGACCACCAGTGAGCGCATTTCGATTAAGGAGAACGATTAATGGAAGCGATTTACGCATTCTGTGTCGGCATACTGACAACATGTGGCTTTTTTCTGGTACTAAGAGGGCGCACATTCACCGTTGTGATTGGGCTAACTTTGTTATCTTATGCGGTTAACTTATTCTTGTTTGCCAGCGGCCGTTTAAAACTTGATGGCGCCGCAGTACTTGGGCAATCCGTTGAATACAGTGATCCCTTGCCTCAAGCTTTAGTATTAACCGCTATTGTAATTGGCTTTGCCATGACGGCATTTGTGGTGATCCTTGCTATGCGTTCCCGTGCGGACCAAGGCAATGATCATGTTGATGGCCAGATTCCTGAGCAGCCTTCAGCCAGACTCAGCGCATCAGATAAGAGGGCGGGTTAATGTCTCATTTACCAATACTGCCTATCTTATTGCCGATGTTGGCGGCGGTTTTAATGTTACTGCCGCCGTTGAATAACTCGATCAGCCGACACCGCTTTTTTTCTATGGGCGTGATGTTTTTATTGATCATTGCCAGTGCCAGCTTGCTGTTAACAAGTCATGAACAAGGTACACAAGTGTATGTTCTGGGCGGATGGCAGCCGCCATTTGGTATTACACTTGTTGCGGATCGACTATCTACCTTAATGGTGCTGTTAACCTGTGTATTAGGGTTGGGTGCGCAGCTTTATGCTTGTGCCGGAGATGATAAAGATGGCATGTATTTTCATCCTTTGTTCATGTTTCAAATCATGGGTATTAACGGCGCGTTTTTAACGGGTGACGTCTTTAATCTGTTCGTGTTTTTCGAAGTTTTGCTGATAGCGTCTTACGCATTATTGATTCACGGCGGTGGCAAACAAAAAACCAAAGCCAATGTGCATTACGTGATTTTGAATCTAGTGGGTTCTAGTATTTTCTTATTTGCTCTGGGTATTTTGTACGGCACCATCGGATCTCTGAATATTATTGATATGGCCACTAAGGTGCCCTTACTTGATGAGCATGAACAAGCCTTAGCCAAAGCCGGTGGTTTGTTATTGTTTGTGGTGTTTGCACTTAAAGCGGCGTTATTGCCATTGCACTTTTGGCTGCCAAAAACCTATGCCGCGGCCAGTGCACCAGTGGCAGCACTCTTTGCCATTATGACGAAGGTTGGTGTTTACAGTATCTTGCGTGTTCACACGACAATCTTTGGTGAAGACGCGGGAGCGCTAGCCAGCATCGTGATTCCTTGGTTATGGCCTTTGTCTTTGTTAACGATTACTTTTGGTGCCATTGGAGTGCTTGCAAGTCCTAACTTAAGGCTTACTACCGCTAACTTGGTGGTCGTATCGGCCGGTACACTTATGTTGGCCATTGCCATGGAACGTGAGGCTGCAACCTCAGCAGCCCTATATTATATTCTGCACACAACCTTGGTCACTGGCGCATTATTTTTAATCGCAGATTTAATTAGTGAACAACGCGGCAAAGCTGAAGACCGCTATGTGATGGCGCGTAAAATGGGTCATTCTAAAGTGATTGGTATCGCCTTTTTTATGGCGGCTCTGACTGTCGTGGGTTTACCTCCGTTCTCAGGCTTTGTAGGCAAGATTCTTATTTTGCAATCAGCTCACGGCTTAGTTGAAATTATGTGGGTGTGGCCAGTTGTTTTGATTGCAGGTCTGGCCTGCTTGGTGGCCATATCCCGTGCGGGTACCACTCTTTTCTGGCGATCTTCAGGAGATGCTGGTGCAGTTGAGCCTCTTTCAAAATTGAAATTAATTGCGGTTAGTATGTTACTTATTGCATCGCCTTTATTAGTTGTGTTTGGTGGTCCAATCACTGAATTTACCGACCTAGCCGCAGCCGAATTACACGCAGGTCCTGCCATGTTAGATGCGGCATTAAACAGTGCGCACGAAGGAGGTAAACAATAATGAGGGCTAACCCACGTTTTCGTTGGCTTCCCATGCCGCTGCATTCCCTGTTGCTGCTCACGGTATGGTTACTACTTAATAATACAATGGCACCGGGTCACTTGGTGTTAGGCTCTTTTCTGGCCATTACCATTCCGTTATTAACCTCGGGTATGCAAAACCCACAACCAAGTTTTCATAAGCCTTTCACCATTATTCGTTATGTTTTTATGGTGCTTGGTGACATTGTCGTGGCGAATTTTGAGGTGGCGTTTTTAATTCTTGGGCCAAACAAAAAATTAAATCCTGCTTTTGTTGCCATTCCTTTGGAGATTGAATTTGAACTGCCCATCACCATTTTAGCCAGCACCGTATCCTTGACCCCTGGAACTGTGAGCGCTGAGATATCGGAAGATAAAAAGTGGTTGTATGTTCATGTACTGAATTTAACGGATAAAGATGAATTGATTGCACAAATCAAATCCCGTTATGAGCGCCCATTAATGGAGATTTTCCAATGTTAAAGACTGCAATTTTAATTGCCACAGTATTGGTTTGCATATCCATGTTTTTGAATTTGTGGCGCGTATTTATTGGCCCTAGTCGTCCAGATCGTATTTTGGCCTTGGATACTATGTATATAAACAGTATTGCCTTAATTATTCTGTTTGGTATTGCATCCAGTACCACGCTTTATTTTGAAGCGGCCTTGCTGATCGCCATGCTGGGTTTTGTTAGTACGGCAGCCATGTGTAAATACATTCTTCGTGGTGACTTGATTGAATAGCGCTGGCCAAACGCTTAATACAAATATAGGTAGGAGTAAATAATGGAATTTTGGATTGAACTGCTCATATCCGTTTTAATCGTCGCCGGTGCGGTGTTTGTATTCGTTGGCTCTTTAGGGTTAGTCAAATTACCGGATTTCTATACCCGTTTGCATGGCCCGACTAAAGCCACCACCCTGGGTATGGGCTGTTTATTGGTTGCCTCCATGACACTGGTGACAAATCAAAACGGTTTTTTGAGTTTGCATGAATTGCTCATTACCTTATTTTTATTGATCACCGCCCCGGTAACCGCTCATATGTTGGCGAAAACCGCGTTGCACCATAAATTAGATATTGCTGAAAAGACCCATGACAAGGCGCTATCAAAACAAGCCCGTAAGCGCTTGAACCCATAGCTTCGGTTTCTATAAACGTCTTCAAAACGNCGTTTCTCTCTAATTGAACACCTTTCATTGTGTGAAAGGTGTTTTTTACGTTATTCCCCCCTCAGTTTTCATAGCGTATTGCGTGCTTTTTAATCACCAGCACAACCATCAATCATCAAGCCCAAAGCCCAAAGCTCGACCTTCGCTATGAACCCGCGCAGAGAAGGCGTTGTAAGCGGATCAAGCAATCCCTAATAATCACAGGTTTTTAGCCGATTTGAGCTGCGGTGCTGTAAATCTTGTCTAATATATCAATTGTTTTGCGGCGGATGAGCTGAAGAGTTGTCTGGGTGGTAGGCTTTACTTCTTCCTACTATCTATTAAGTGTCACGATAGCTAATACCTATTGCTCTCATTAAAACTATCAATTTCAACTATTTTGGCTTTTGCCCCACAATACATTTCATGGATTCGCAGTCAGAATCTAATTGAGTAACCAACCATCAATAGGATGACAAAATGATTAACACTGAAATTAAGCCATTTAACGCAACTGCTTTTAAACAAGGCGAGTTTGTAGACGTTTCTGAAAAAGATGCATTGGGCAAGTGGTCAGTATTCTTCTTCTACCCAGCTGACTTCACGTTTGTATGTCCTACTGAACTTGGTGATGTTGCTGATAAATATGAAGAGCTACAAAAGCTAGGCGTTGAAGTATTCTCTGTCTCTACAGACACTCACTTCACTCACAAAGCATGGCACGACAGCTCTGAAACCATCGGTAAGATCAACTACTTCATGGTAGGTGACCAAACTGGCAACATCACTAACAACTTCGGTGTGATGCGTGAAGGTCAAGGCCTTGCAGACCGTGCTACTTTCCTTGTGGATCCAGATGGTGTGATTCAAGCCATGGAAATCACAGCAGAAGGCATTGGCCGTGATGCTGAAGATCTAATGCGTAAAGTAAAAGCAGCGCAATACGTACGTAACAACCCAGGTGAAGTATGCCCTGCTAAATGGAAAGAAGGTGAAGCGACTCTTGCGCCATCTCTAGACCTAGTAGGTAAAATCTAATTCTAAATTTGAATTAGGCCTTAAAGCGTAAACCAATGAAACTAGGTGCTGACACCCAGTACCTAGTCTAAAGGTCATGGCCATTCCCGATCGGTTTGGCCAGCGCTAAAAGAAGCGATTTGCTTCTTAAAAATTCGGCCTCAGCTTAACTACCCAACTAGCTGAGGCCACCAAAATTTGATTAAACACGGTTGCTAATGACGATTAGCCAGTAAAATTAGCAAACACTTTTGGCCTCCAATTTAGGAGAGAAAATAAAGTGGGAGCAAGCAGCATGTCTCCCGAATCAGTATTTTTTATAGATAGAAGGTATCACTATGTTAGACCAAAATATGAAAACTCAATTAAAAGCGTACTTAGATAATTTAAAAAGTGATGTACATCTAGTACTTAGCTTAGATGACAGTGATACTGCCCAAAAATTACATGGTTTAGCGACGGATATCGCGTCACTGAATGACAAGGTTAAAGTTTTTGAAGACGCAGCAGCCTCTGCACGTAAACCGATTATGCAGGTGGTGAACCCTGAGAAACAAACGGCATTGGGTTTTGCCGGCTTGCCAATGGGTCACGAGTTCACATCTTTAGTGTTGGCCTTGTTGCACAGCGGCGGCCACCCAATAAAACTTGAACCTGAAGTGATTGAGCAAATTGCCAATCTAGAAGGCGAAATGAACTTTGAAGTATTCATTTCTTTGAGCTGCCAAAACTGTCCGGATGTGGTGCAGGCCTTAAATATGATGGCAGCCATTAACCCGAACGTGAAAATGACCATGATTGATGGTGCGGCTTTCCAAGACGAAGTGACTGAACGCAATATCATGGCAGTGCCAAGTGTGTATTTAAACGGTGAGCACTTTGCATCAGGGCGTATCAGCCTAAGTGAGATCTTGAAAAAAGTAGACAGCGGCGCAGAAGCAAAACAAGCCGCTGCACTTAACGACAAAGCGCCCTATGAAGTACTTGTGGTTGGCGGTGGCCCAGCAGGCGCATCAGCTGCAATTTATGCAGCGCGTAAAGGCATTCGCACCGGAGTGGTTGCAGAGCGCTTTGGTGGCCAAGTGATGGATACCATGGGTATTGAGAACTTTATCTCAGTGAAAGAGACAGAAGGCCCTAAGCTGGCTATGGCCCTTGAAGAGCACGTTAAAGATTACGACGTGGATATCATGGCTGAGCAAAAAGCCGCCAACATTGTGCGTGCTGAGAAAACCGAAGACGGTTACATTCATGTTGAGCTAGACAGCGGTGTAACGTTAAAAAGCCGCAGCGTAATTTTATCTACCGGTGCACGCTGGAGAGAAATGAACGTACCTGGTGAACAAGAATACCGTAACAAGGGCGTGGCTTACTGCCCGCACTGTGATGGTCCTTTGTTCAAGGGTAAAAAAGTAGCGGTTATCGGTGGTGGTAACTCAGGTATCGAAGCAGCCATAGACCTAGCCGGTCTTGTTGAGCACGTTACCGTATTGGAATTTGCCGATACACTTCGCGCTGACAAGGTGTTAGTGGATAAAGCCAACTCAATGAGTAATGTCACTATTATTAAGCAAGCACAAAGTACAGAGGTGATTGGCGATGGTACACGTGTTACTGCTCTTAATTATACTGACCGCGCAACAGGCGATGAAAAACAAATAGAGCTAGCTGGCATATTCGTTCAAATTGGTTTGGTACCCAATAGCGAATTCTTAAAAGACAGTGGTGTAGCGTTATCTGAGCGCGGTGAGATTGAGGTGAGTGCGAAAGGTGAAACATCGGTACCGGGCATTTTTGCTGCAGGTGATGTGACTACCGTACCTTACAAGCAAATCATCATCGCAATGGGTGAAGGCTCTAAAGCAAGCCTAGGTGCATTTGATCACTTGATTCGTACGCCGGCACCACAAACCAACCAGCAAGAAGTGGCGTAAGCCATAAGAATTATTGAGTCCCTACAAGTACGGCGCCTTGCCGACTTGTCTTTCCTACCCAATACTCTGCAAAGAGTGTTGGGTTTTTTTTGTTTAACGATGCGAGATGAATTCTTAGTTTATGTAAATAGCATGCAGGTTTAGCTTTATTTTTTGTTGGGAAAACCGACAAAAAACGTTTCTATAAAGATATGGGCTTTGATAAACGTTGAATTTCTTGAAGTGCTTTTTAGGGAAG
>NYTP01000019.1 GCA_002683575.1 Bermanella sp. | reverse complement strand
GTTGGTTTGGTCGCTGTAACGCTTAACCAATGAAACACACGATTTTATAAAACAATTTACTAAACAAAAGAAGTAAAAGGATTTCAAAGGAGAAACCTATGAAACTTAATAAAACCCTTACCGCACTGGCAGTCAGTGCAAGCTTTGGCCTAAGTGCTCAGGCGTTTGCAGGTGGTACTGTAGCTGGTACTGATATCACCAACACAGTAACTCTTGGTTATACAGTGAGCAGTACAGCGCAGACACCTGTTGAGTCTGCATCTGGCTTTAAAGTCGACCAAAAAGTAGATATGACGTTCACTTCTGATACTGCAACTGCTAGCAGTGTTCCAGGTGAAGTGGTAACACTTGCTTATACTTTGACCAACACTGGTAACAAGGCAACTGCGTATGTTTTAGCATTAACTAATAACGGTAATGCGGATCACTCACCTCAAGCTGTAACGTTTTATCCAACAGCAACAGATGCTGCCAACAACACCAATGCTTTGGCTAATAACAAAGTTTCTGCGTTAGCGGTTGATGCCTCTACCACTGTATACGCAAAAACAACCATTACTAATAATGCAAACATTGGTAACGGTGATACGATTGAAATGCTAGCAACAGCAACTGCGCTAGATCCATCAGACACCGATGGTTCAAACTTGTTAGCTCAAGATATCGCAGATGACAAAAATGCAAACCTAACCACTGAATACGTTATTTTTGCTGAAGCGGCCTCTGTAAATAACTTGAAATACACTGGTGCAATCACAGCACAAACTGACCGTAATATTGTTACGGCCGAGTTTACTGACCCTGCTGATGCTACAGCTGTTCCTAAGTTAGCCATTAAAATCATCAATGATGTTGTTTGTGAAAACGGCTTAACCGATGCAAGCACCAATGATTACTCTCAGGGTGGTGCAGAAGTTGGTACATGTCCTGACGTTGCAGCGGCGAATCAAGCAGCTTACCGTCCTAAAGCTATTCCAACTTCAATGGCTCAGTTCACCTATTCTGCTGAAAACACAGGTGCTGTAACTGCAAACGCTGTTGTCTTTAGTGAGCAACTACCAGCTGAGTACGCTATCGATTCACTAGCTAATGCTACTTTAGCAATTGATGCTGCAAATCAAACACTAACCACTGTTACAGATGCTCCTGATGCTGTTAACGAAGTGCGTTATGACGATACTACCGGCACCATTACCATCTATGTTGGTGATGTTGCTAAAGATGAAGTTATCACAATCACCTTCACGGCTATCGTGGAATAAGACTGAGTGATTTTAAGTCTTAACAAAAACGCACAGCCTCGCTGTGCAACCCTCACCCAAAGCGCACCTCGCGCTTTGGGCCGAGGCAAAGCCAAAAGCACTGCATCTTTGTTGAAAAAGAGCGGTGTTTTTGCCATTGCTTTGGCGTCTAGCTTTTTCGGTTTTTCATCGGCCCATGCCGCCACCCCTGAAAGCACAGTAGTAAACAATACCGCCTATGTGAGCTTTGATTTTAATGGGCAAAGCCGACAAGTACAGGACAGTGAAAGTTTTATCACAGCCCGTACTAACGCCGGTTCAGGTACACCATCTGTTATTACATTGATGCACAACAGTGTAGATTTCACCACGCAGTATGCCGAAGCCAAAGCGAGGGAAGATGCCGCGAACGGTTCTTCTAACCTCATGCGATCACGTCAAAATGCGTTAACTTCTGGCAGCACGAATAGCAGTAACATTACCACCCGCGCCAGTTCAAGTGGCCAAGCCCTTGCCGGTGACTTTGTTGTAAACCAAGGGCAATGCGCCAGTGATGCATCGGGTAAAACGTTATCGCCACAACCGATTCCAAAGAATTACCAAGGGCAAACGTTATCCTTGCCAAGCACCTTGGCACTGAATAGTGATGACTACTATAAAGTGGGCGATACCATTTTTGTTCACCTAAAAGATTTGGATCAAAACCAAGACCCAACCCAAATTGAAAAAATCATCGTTACTATTTTAAGTGAAAACGGCGTTGACCAAGAAACCATTCAATTAACCGAAACCGCCGTCAGCAGTGGTTTATTCACGGGTTATATCCAAACGGTTAACAGTGCCACAAATGCACCGATCAAACATAACTGCGCTCTATCGGTCACCAGTGATTCGAGTATCCAAGCCAGTTACCAAGATAAATTTGATAGCCTTGATTTGGCAAAAGCTGGCGCTCTATTTGACCCAAGTAGCTATGTGGTAAATGCAGACACTGGCGAATACGTTAATGGCATTACTGTCAGCCTTTACGATAAAGACGGCGTAACACCCGCAGAAATTTTAAGTGATGAAGGCGGTGTATTCCCAAATACTGTCACCACAGGTGGCACTGTCAGCGTAGTAGGCGCCGATAGCAATACCTACACTTATACTTTCCCTTATGGTGGATTTGCATTCCCTGTTTTAGATGGCGGTGAGTATGTGATTAAAATTGGTGAAAGTGCCTATCACGATTACCCGGTTGCGGATGAAAAACCACTTACCGATATTCCACAAGGGCCGTTTAATTTTGACGAAGAAGGCAGCCGAGGCAAGATTTTCACATCGGGTATTACCTTCCGAATGGATGTGCCGCTTGACCCTAAAGATAACAGTGTACTGCTAACTAAAACCGCAAACAAAGCTCAGGCCGGTGTGGGTGAATTGGTGAGTTACAACATCAAATTACAAAACACGGAAATTCCCGGAACCAACGTTGCGCTAAAAGATACATTACCTCAAGGTTTCCGCTATGCGCCAGGCAGCGCCAGTATTGATGGCGTTAAAATAGCCGACCCAACCATAAGCCGTGATGGTCAAGACTTAACCTTTACGTTTGCCAATATAGCAGTAGATGAAGTATTAAACTTACGCTACGTAGCGCGTATTGGTGTGGCAACGCCTGTAGGTAAAGCCACTAATACCGTTTGGATTGAAGACCAAGAAGACATTCCCAACGAAGGCATACTAACCAGTAATACCGCCATCGCCGATATTGAAATCACAGAAGATTTATTCAGTAACAATACCCGTTTATTTGGCCGTGTTTACATTGGTGATTGCCAAGGCGATGTACAGCAAGAAGGCATTGCCGGTGCACGAATTTATTTAGAAAACGGCACCTATGTCGTCACCGACGAAGATGGTCTTTGGCACATAGAAGGGCAAGAACCGGGCACCCATGTTGTGCAACTGGATACCGAAACCCTTCCTAAATATCTTGATTTAATGGCCTGTGATAACTTTGGCCAACACGCAGGCCGTGAGTACAGCCAGTTTGTTGATTTAGCACCGGGTAGCATGTGGCGCACAGACTTTATTGTAAAACTTAAGCCACCCAGTAAAGGTGAAGTCACACAGCGCTTAAGCAGCCGTCTGGCTCCAATTACGCAATCTGAGCGCGAAACCTTAGCGGCGAACAGCCCGGTTGAGCAAAAGATAGTTTATCGTTTATTACTCAACGGCAGCGAAGTAATCCTGAAAGATTTGCGCAGCTTGCTCATGCTGCCTGAAGGGGTCATGTATAAACCTAATTCAGCATTGTTAGACGGCGTATCCATTGACGAGCCTAAAAAATACGATGAGCAAACCTTATTGTTCTCACTGAATGACCCAGGTAAAGACTGGCAGCATGTTCTAGAGTTTGAAGCTTACATTGGTGAAGACGCCAAACCAGGTGAACTAACCACACGCTCTGTGGCCATGTTTAATTCACCTAGCCAAAATAATCAGCGCACCCCTATTGCCCTAACCTCTGCCCTATTGGCATTGGTTCCGGCGAACAACCAAGTGCACAAACCAAAAGAAGCCCCTAAGTTTGGTTCATTCAGTGAAGAGTTAAGCGCAGCAGACAAACAAGCAATGGCCGTGGTTATTAAAAAACTAAAAGGCTTAAAAGACTTACAAATCGAAGTGGCAGGCCACACAGATAACGTGCCTATTGCCCGTCGTAGCCGTCACATTTTTAAAGACAACTATGAATTATCCTTGGCCCGTGCACGCAGTGCAGCCAATTACTTGATGCAGGAATTAACGCTTGCGCCTGATCAAGTAAGCATTGCTGGTTTTGGCGCGAACAAACCCATTTCTAAAAACTCCAATGAGAGCTTACGTTCACAAAACCGCCGTGTTGAAGTCAATATATTATCGGCAAACAATGGCATGCGAATCGCTAAAGCTGACAGTGGCAATCAAATGGTCGCCACCACAGGGGTCGCTCCTGGTGGTTTTGACTTCCCAATAGAAGCCACCGCATCTGGCCCTATTCGCAACACCGTCACCATGCCAGAATTTGATAAAGCGTATCTTGCACAAACAAACAACACGTTTGAATGGTTGTGGCCAAGTGAAGGTTTCTTACCCAATATTCCGTCAACCAAGGTGGCTATCAAGCACCCAATGAATCAACGCATACGTTTAACGCTCAATGGCTCACCGGTGAGCGAGCTTAACTTTGCTAAACGTGAAAAATACGCCGCTAACCAATCAGCTGTCAGTCAATGGAGTGGTGTAGATATCAAAGAAGGCAATAACGTATTTGTTGCTTCTTTAGTCGATGACAACAATGACATTATTGATCGTAAAGAATTCCAACTTCATTATGCAGGCTCCCCTACTCGCGTTGAGCTAGTCAAAGACGAAACCAAAGCGGTGGCAGACGGTGTCATTGCACCGGTCATCGCTGTGCAGTTATTTGATAAAGACGGCTACCCAGTGCGTAATGGTCTACAAGGTGAATACACCATTGATAGCCCTTATAAAGCATTGGATCCGAATAAAGACAGAGCTCAGATTAACCGTAACGAATTCAAACCCAATTACGAAATCACTGATGATGGTATTGCTTACATCACTCTTGAACCTACCACCCAGGCTGGTGAAGCATTGATTCGCTTCCCATTAGCCAATGGCCAAGAAGAAGAGATTCGTGTTTGGTTAAAACCACAAGCCCGTGACTGGATGTTAATTGCATTAGGTGAAGGTACCATCGGTTATCAAAACATTCGCGGGAATATCAAAAATGCTGAATCCCATGATCAAGAAGATGGTTTTTATACCGACGGTCGTTTGGCGCTGTTTGCAAAAGGCCAAATTGCGGGTGACTGGCTATTAACCGCGGCTTATGACAGCAGTAAAGAAACCACCACACCATTTGAAAAACTATTAGACCCAAATAAGTACTACACCTTGTATGGCGACAACAGTACCCAGAAGCTGGATGCCTCAATGGAAGGCAAGCTGTATTTACGTATTGAGAAAGAACGTTTCTATACCGTATTTGGTGATTACAGCACCGACTTAAATAAAACAGAATTAAGCACCTACCTACGTAAGTTCCATGGTATTCAGTCTGTGTTCCAAGGTGACATTGTCAGCTTTAATGCGTTTGTGACTGAATCCGCACAGCGTTTTGCCCGTGACGAAATTCGTGGTGATGGTACATCCGGTTTGTACTCGCTTTCGAATAGCGACATCATCAGCAACAGCGAAACCATTAGCTTACAAGTACGTGACCGCTTTAGAAGCGAAGTAATATTAAGTGAAGTGGAGCTGACTAAAGACAGTGACTACAGCATTGACTACATTGACGGTTCTATTTTCTTTAAGTCGCCAGTACAAAGTACCGATGAAGATCTCAACCCTCGCTACATTATTGCCCGCTATGAAACACAAGATGACAGTGCCAATGATCTCACCTTTGGTGGCCGTGCCGCGGTCCATGTTTTAGATAAAGCCGTTGAAGTGGGCACCACATTAATCAGTGAAGAGTTAGGTGAAGACAGTAAAACCTTAAACAGTGTTGATATGCGTTTACAGCTATCGGATCAATTAGAGATCAAAGCAGAAACCGCCATTACCGAACAAAAAAATAACGGCACTAAAACCAGCGCAACGGCCAATTATGTAAGCCTGGATTTCCGCGGCGAACAGCTGCAAACCAAAGCCTATATTCGCACGGAAGAAGCCGGGTTTGGTTTAGACCAATTAAATGACAGCGAAGGCAGCACAGAAAAACTCGGTGTTGAAGGCACTTACTACATTACCTCGCAACAATACTTTAATGCTTTAGTGAGCGATCAAAATCAGTTAGGTAACGAACAGCGTTTATCCATGGCGGAGCTGACCTTTAACAATGAATATGAGCTAGGTCGCTATCGCCTTGGTGGTCGCGTCAGCGAAAACACCAGTGCTGTGGGCGATACTCAATCGATTCAACAGTTATTGGCCGGACATTCCTATACGTTAATGAATGGTCGTTGGTTACTAAACGCTGATTTAGAGTTTAACCTTAAACAAAATGATGATATTTACGATCTACTTCGTTTAGGCAGTGACTTTAGAATCAACGATCAAGTGACGTTATTTGCCGTGCATGAAATGGGATTTGAACGCGATGCGCCAACACGCAGTGTTGCCGGTATTCGCGCAACACCATGGCAAGGTATGCAGGTCAGTAACAGTGTTGAGCAACAACAAAGCAAAGACGGAAATCGTTTGTTTGCCGTGCACGGTGTGAACCAAGAAGTAAATCTCGATGAAAACTGGCAAATCAGTTTTGGCTATGATCAAAGCCAGAACCTAGAAAACAGTGTACTTGAGCAACCTGATGATACAGCCATTAATTTCGCACAAACCAGTGATGACTTTTATGCCATCAATACGGGCTGGGGTTATCGTAGCCCAACCTGGCAGTGGACGAACCGCATTGAATATCGTGAAAGCGATACTAATGAAAAATGGAACGCCACCAGCGGCATCTACCGCCCTATTGGTTTAGGTTTTGCATTTGGTCTTAATGGTGAATACCGCTTAGACGATGGTGATAATGAACGCACAGAGTTTAAACAAGTGGAATTTGATATTGGCTTGCGCCCATTGGCTGTTGGTTTAGCGTGGTTAAATCAAACCAAATATATCGAAGAAGAGATCAGTAACGCATCCAATACCATTGCGGCGGATTTAGTGAGCCGCCGATTAGTGAATAATACTCACATTAATATGCGCTGGACGAAAACACAGCTCAGCGCACAGTATGGTTTTAAGTATGTGGATGAAACCCTAGATGATATCGCTTATTCCGGTGTCATTGATTTAATGGGTGCTCAAGTGCGCCGTCATTTCATGCCTAAATGGGACTGGGGACTACAAGCTCAGCGATTATATGATTACGAATTAAAAGACAGTCGTCATAGCGCGGGCATAAGCCTTGGCTATATTCCAAAACAAAATACCTGGGTAAGTGTGGGGTATAATTTTGCAGGATTCACCGACTCGGATTTTGATGATGCCGGCTACAGTGCCCAAGGCATTTACTTAAAACTTCGCATCAAAGCAGACCAAGACAACCTACGGGCACTAAAAGCCTACTTTAATTAGTCGTCTTGGTTGAGTTAGCCAGCATTTTCACTTTTTCTAACTTCTTATCTTAGCCACTACCGGTTTAATCAAGCCGGTAAGTCTTCAAGCGCATTTATGTTTGCAAAAGCGGCTGCCTGTTGAGAGAAATCCACTTCAATTGGCTTGATACTGTTTAACCATTCGCTTGTGCGTCTTCTGCCGGACAACAAATACATCATTAAACTTTCTTTATAGCGTTTATGCAGCAACACATGTAAATGCTGTTGGCGCTGACCATCAAATACCACACAGGCAAAAGCAAGCTGATCACTGGCATGTTGGGCCATGACCTTCAAATAATCAGCGGGGATATCTGGTGTATCACAGGGGCTAAACAGCAACCAATCATGCTTCGCTGTTTCCATTGCACTTAAGATGCCCAGTAGTGGTCCAGCATTGGCTTCGATGTCGCCATATTCTTTATCGGTAAAGGTTTCAAAGCCTAAAGCCTGATACTGCTCAACATGTTGGTTACAGTTAAGCAAAATCTCTTGGGCCCCAGACAAGCCCTTTGCCACGTGGCTGACCATCGCCTGGTTGTTTATGGCCATAAGACCTTTATCTTGTCCCATTCTGCGACTTTTTCCGCCGCATAAAATGATGGCGCTTATTTTCAGCATAGGGAGTCTCGATACTTAAATTCATCACTATTTTCACATAGCTTTTGGCGGTAAGGTATAGCTAGGATTGGAATTAGTTGATCTGAAATACGGCCCGTTTCTGGCCTTGACAGATTTGGTCAATACACGTCTAATTGCCACAAATTCAGCGAACAAGTGTTTACTAAAATGTTAAAGCGTCACCTTAGAGATCCGTTTTCTGGGCTGAGCCATTTACTCGGGGCGGTCATGTCCTTAGGGGCTATTCCTTACATGCTGACTAACCTGCCTGGGCAAGGCTCCGGTGTGTATTTAGCCAGCTATTTAGTGTTTGGTTTAAGCATGTTTCTTATGTTTGCCGCCAGCGCGGTGTATCACTTAATGGAGATCAGTGAAGCGGGCATAATGGCACTTAAGCGTGTTGACCACATGGCGATCTACGTGATGATTGCCGGCTCTTATACACCTTTTTGCTTAATTGGTTTAGAAGGTGCGCAAGCGTGGTGGATGTTTGGCATTATTTGGGGAATCGCGCTGGCCGGTATCTTAACCAAAATATTTTGGTTGCATGCCCCTCGCTGGTTTAGCACGTTACTGTATCTTGGTATGGGCTGGAGCAGCTTATTTGTGTATGAGCCGTTAAGTGAGTCTTTATCCGACGGCGCGATTACCTGGCTGTTGGCCGGTGGCATCAGTTACAGCGTAGGCGCGGTAGTGTATGCAACCAAGTGGCCTAACTTACATCGCCATTTTGACTTCCATGACCTATGGCATGTATTTGTGCTTGGCGGTGCCGCCTGTCATTTTGTCAGCATTGGGGTTTATCTTTAACCACACACAAAATAAGAGGGCTAAATCAATAGCCCTCTCACTAAAGCTATGCTTCTTTTTGGGAGATATCCGTCAACGCTTGAATGAAACTCTCCACGGGCTGTCCGCCACTGATTAAATATTGGTTATTAATGATGAAGGCCGGTACAGAGTTAATGCCTAAAGATTTGTATTTTTCCTCTTCACTTTTTACCTGCTCACGCAGCACGTCATCCGCCAGCGCTTTTTCAATGTGCGCTTTTTCTAAACCCACAGATTGAGCGATTTCAATCAGCACATCTTGGTCGCTAATATTAAGGCCATCTGTGAAATAGGCGTTAAACAAAGCAAGTTTTAGTTGTGTCTGTTTGTTTTGAGTCTGTGCAAAGTCGAGTAACACGTGGCAATCTAGCGTGTTAAAAATACGAGAACGCTGATCAAAATTAAACTCTATTCCTGATTGCTGACCGGCATTAATTAAATGTTGCTGATTTTGTTTTAATTGAGTGTCGTCTAGGCCATATTTTTCAGCCAGATGCTCATCAATGGCTTGACCTTCTTTGGGCATTTGCGGGTTTAGCTGAAAGGGGTGCCATTGAATATTGGCCTGAATATCATCGGATACCTTATCTAAGGCCGAGGACAAGTTGGCGTAACCGACGGCACACCAAGGGCAAACCACATCACTAACGATATCGATTTGTAAGGTTTTCATAATTGCCTCCATAAGCGTTCAATGCTGTCATTGAACGCCAATCTTGGCCGTTACACTAGGGGTGGTTGAGCAACACTGAATTGCAGCGCTTACTCAAGGTCCAAACGATACACTTCATTGAGCTGAGACAGCTCATTCACGGTAACATTTAAGTTATTCACTTTACCGTCACTCAAGCCATATACCCAACCATGAACAGCCAGTTTTTGCCCTCGAGCCCAAGCATCTTGCACAATAGAGGTGTGGCATAAGTTATACACTTGGCGAACAACGTTCAGCTCACACAGTAGATTTACTTTATCTTCTTCTGATTGTAAGCCTTTAAACATGTGATTTTTTTGATGATATAAGTCACGTATTTCTAACAACCAGTTATCAATCAAGCCCAACTTTTGGTTCTGCATGGCGGCACGCACACCACCACAACCATAGTGCCCAACGACAATCACATGGCTTACTTTTAAAACTTCAACGGCGTACTGTAAAACAGAGAGCAAGTTCATATCCGTATGCACCACCATGTTGGCCACATTGCGATGCACAAATAGCTCACCAGGCATCAGGCCCACAATTTCATTGGCGGGAACGCGGGAGTCACTACAACCAATCCACAGATAATCCGGCGCTTGCTGTTTGGCGAGTGTTGGAAAAAAGTCAGGGTCATTGCGGCTGATCTCTTCAGACCAGCTACGATTATTCTCAATGAGATCTTGTAAGGATTTTACGTCTTTTTCCACAGCCACCTCCGCATCACAAACGTCCAAGGAGTGTACGTGGAATTTGATTATATTTCATTTAATGATGAGGTCTGATTAAAGGTATATACAAATAACATCAGTTATTTTCGGCGCACACAGGACAGTTTTGATTTTGACTCACTTTAAATGTGCGCATGGATAAATCCAAACCATCAAAGTTAATCAATTTACCCCTGGTTGGCTCTCCTATCTTGGCGATCAATTTAATGGCTTCCAGCGCTTGCATCACCCCCATTAAACCCACAACAGGCCCAAGAATGCCTGAAGTACTGCAGGTATCTTGTTGTGCGCTTAAATCCGGATACACACATTGATAACAAGGGCTATTCGCCTCGCGCGGNTCTACCACCATAAGCTGACCTTCTAATCGAATGGCCGCTGCACTGACNAAAGGAGTAGCGGTTTGTACGCATAAACGATTATGCAGCATTCGACTGCGACTATTATCCGTACANTCCAGNACCACATCCACCGCTGCCATGTGCGCGCTTAATTTNTCATCACTCAATAAACCATCNATGGCCTCAATGCGAATACTGGAATTTANNCTCTCAAGCTGTTGCTTAGCTGAACGCGCTTTATTCATATTCAAAGTGNCTTCTTGATGCNCGACCTGACGATGAAGGTTCGACAACTCAACGACGTCTGGGTCTAACAAGGTTAACGACCCAATCCCAGCACCGGCTAAATATTGCGCAGCACTGGAACCTAGCCCGCCTAATCCCAGTATTAATACCTTGGCATCCATAAGGGATTGCTGTCCGTCATAGTCCAACTGCGACAATAAAACATGTCGACTATAACGCTCTAAGGCTTGGTCATTCATTACAGGTGAATCCCGTGTCTATACTCAAATAATGCATGAACGCACTTTAACATTTTTCAATTCAGCCGATAGTAAATAGATGAAAACAATTACCGGCATACTTCTATTGGCCCTAGCATTAATTGGATGCGGCGGCGGTGGCGGTGGTGGCACAACCACCACAACCACCACGCTCAATGTGCCTGCATTACCAACACCTCCGGTGTCGCGGATTATATTGCCGGCATCCTATGTAGGGTTTTTTATTGGTATCACACCGTTAGGCACCAACAGACAACTGGCCACCAGCCAACAGTTCACCCAACAGCTTTATACCTTGGATGCAGATAATAATATTACGCCAGTTACGTTTTTAGACACAACCGGCCTCATTGAGTTAGACCTAACAGGCAATGTGAGCTTCACCTCTGAGGAAAATATTATCCCCTTGGATATCATGGTGATGAACCCTGATTATGTATTGCTCACACTGTTTCATCGTAACTTTGACACCAACACGGAAAATGATTACTTCAATTTGCTAGTGGATTTACGCAGCGGTAATGTCACAAGTGCCCCGCTTGGTATCAATACTCAGGGCAATAGCGGTCGTAGTGCACTAACTCAATTAGGACGCGATTACTTTCCTCCTGATAGTCGTTGGAACGATACGGATGATCTATATGTATTAAGTGTCGATTACGAAGCACTGGACATGATGGAAGACGTGGATCATCAAGAAATCATTGATCACCACACAGGTGTGCCCTGCCCCACCAACGAAGAAGAAACACCAGAAGATGAGGCCGCAGATGAGCCAACCGATGACACCACCCAAGACCCTGTGGATGTCACTGACCCAACTGCGCCAGATACACCTACCGATACTGAAACGCCCGATACAGAAGAAACCCCACCCCTATGTACTGAACCCATAGGTGGCACGATTACTCCGACCCCTAACACCACGCCAGCCACAACCGAACCAGCGGCGGCATTACGGTCAGGAAACGCCCCCGTGTCTCATGCCAGCAGCCAAAGTGCTGACCTTGTCCCCACCAATATTTACAAAATGCGACTTGGGGCTGCCAATCAATACTCCCTTGAACAAGTCAGCTTACAAGACGACCGGCCGGGCTTAGGTCAGTTTGTGGTGAGTCGAGCTGGCATCATGATTTACCGCAATATCGATGGTGGGGATAACAGTTATCGAGTATTGCTTGAAGACTGTGAAACCGTCACGGGTCGCTTAAGTACCGTATTGCTGGCGCCCTATACCAGCTTAATTGTGGCGGATGATGAAAGTGGCAATAGCAGCATTTTTGAAGTCACCGAAAGGGGCATCAATAAACTGGTGTTCAGCTGTAATGGAAATGTGGTTCGTCAATCCTATAGCGGTTACACCACGCGTATAACCAGTCTTCGCTTACCCTATAACAGTGAGAGCATCAGCTCTTACGACTATATTTACCCCTATTTCATCAACTCTAGTTGCCAAGGTGGGCGTTTATTCCCAAGGCCCAACCCTGAAATCACTATATTTAACCCACTGCCCTCTATCCTTGGCCTGCCCAGTGGCGATGTAAGAGGTCTGCGTAAAAGCCAGATGTTCAATAATAACCTGTACTGTATTGGCTATGATGCTGGGCTGAATCTGGTGATCGTTAAACTGGATACCACCAATAACACCAATGATGAATTTGAGGTATTAAACTTTAACTTCGGACTGTGGATCCCGGATTTTGACTCGATTCACCTGGTATCCGATGACCATATTATTTTCAGTGGCACCTCAAGGGTCAGCACCGAAATAAAAACCATCATGCTCAACACCAATGGCGAAGAATTTGACCTTTCAGACGACTTAATCAGCTTAAAAGTCGCCCAACAAATTGAAGTAGTGCCCCCTACCGGTACCACTTATAGCTCAAACTTGGTGGAAGAATAAACAACACCCTACCTGCTTAATTTCAAGCCCCTCATAACCTCCAATAAATATGAATGCCTGAGTGTGTATCGACCGTGCAGCTGTACCTTATGGGAAAGCAAAGTGATAACATGAGGGTAATTTTTTTATTTGCAGTAATATCATGCTTAATTCCGATAGCTTAGCTCAGCTCAAAGCGCTGAAATCTGATATTCAGACCCAGCAACAAACCAAACTCAAACAAGGCACCGTTCGCGGCAGCCAAGGGCGATTTGGTTTTGTCGTCACCGATGATGGTGAATCCTTCTTCTTAGCACCGGACGAAATGGCAAAAGTCTTTCCCGGCGATGTTATCCACTTCAGTGAAACAACCGATGACAAAGACAAGGTTCAAGCCGTCCCAGAACAACTTATCAGTACAACTTTTAAACAATGCACTGGTCGCTTTCAAAGACGTGGTAAAGCCCAATTTGTACAGCCAGACACCCATGGCAGTACCCATTGGCTGTATATTCCACCGGATGCCTGTGAGGGCATAGAAGATAATGACTGGGTAAAGTGTGATGTTACTCGCCACCCGTTTAGCAATGGTAAGCCACAAGGTAAGATCGTTGAGAAAATTGGCAAACTTAGTGATTCTGGCTTTGAGCGCCAATACGCCATTGAAAAGTTCCAACTGAGCCACGAGTGGCCCGAAACCACCTTTTCCGAATTGGCATTACTGGCTGAAGAGAATATCGAAGCCATGTCCGCTGGTCGTGAAGATCTCACATCACTACCCTATGTGACCATCGACAGCGAACACACCCGCGACATGGATGATGCGTTATTTGCCAAGGTCACCGACGACGGTTGGCTTTTAAGTGTTGCCATTGCTGACCCGAGCAGCTGGTTTGGCATGAATACTAATTTAGACCAAGAAGCCGCTCGTCGTTGTAACTCACTCTACTTCCCTGGCCGCAGCTTACCAATGCTGCCACAAGAGTTATCCAACAGTTTATGTTCTTTGCTTGAAGCAAAAAATCGCTTAGCACTGGTGTGTGATATCCAATTAGATAAAAACGGCGGTGTCACCGGTTTTGAATTTAAAGAAGCCGTTGTTCGCTCACAAGGTAAACTCAACTATAACCAAGTCACTCAATTCATTGACGGCGACCAATCGGTTGTTGATCCTTCATTGGTTGATCATTTGACTCAGCTGCACCTAGCCACCCAAGCATTAAATAAATACCGCAATGAACATAATTTGATTATGGAAGATCGTGCGGATTATTATTTAACCGTGGGCGATAACGGCAAACTTCAAACCATTTATAAAGCTGAACGTAACAGTGCGCAAAAGCTTGTGGAAGAAGCCATGCTCATTGCCAATATTTGTTGCGCTCGACATTTGCAAACACTGGGCACGGGTATTTTTGTACAGCACCCTGGTTTTCGCACCGAGCGAATTGGTGATATTAAAACCATCATAGAACAGCAAGGCATTGAATTTGACGGCGACTTCACAACAGCAGAAGGCTATAAAGCTTTCATTAAAGCGGTTGAAGCAAAAGACACTGAACTGCCGATTAAAACCATTCTAAGTCGTTTCTTAACGCGCAGCGAATTCAGCCAAGAAGCAGGACCGCATACCGGTATGGGCTTTGATTGCTACACCACCTTTACCTCACCGATCCGTAAATATAATGATCTTGTGGTGCACCGTATTATTAAAGCGCACTTGAATGAGCAAAAAGCACCGGAAGTAGACGATGCGATGATTGATCGCTTACAACAGGGTTTAATCTCCGGCCGTCAAGCGGTTAACCTGGCAGAGAATTGGCTAAAACTGCAGTTTTTAGAGAATCTTCCGCAAAAAGAATTTGCCGGCAAAATTGTACAAACCAACATCGGTGGCTGTACGGTTCAGTTGGTTGATTTTGGCATTGAAGGGTTTGTGGATCTGCGTAAGAGCAAGAAGCGCTTAAACTTTGATAAAGCCTATTTACGTCATAGTAACGACGATACAAGCTACCAGCTTAATCAAGAGGTTACCGTCAGTATTAAAAACCTAGATATCCAAGCGCGTAAACTGGATTTAACCTTTGTATAAAAGTTAAATCTAGCCAATAAAAAAGCCCAGTTATTAAACTGGGCTTTTTTTTGCTTTCGATTTACTTGCAAGGCATTTGCCTTTACGTTTTAGGTTTTACGTTTTTACAATGCTCGTATGGCTACTTGTAATCGACAGGTTTTTCGGCGCACATCCAACTCTTTATGCTGGGCAATTTTCTCGAAAAATACTTTACGACTACAGCCATTGCGGATTAACGAGACAATGGCATTGTCATATAGCGGGTGTCGCAAAACATAACCGTGCTGATTCTCATCGTGCAATTGGGCGTGAGCCTGTTTTATTTGTTTAAGCTGATAGGCACCGATTGTGTTCATACTCAGCACACCTTGTGCTGTCAGAACTCTATCGTACAAGGGCAGTAACTGTTCAAACCCCACTTCTCTTTCTGGCTCGCCGCTCGTATGCTGAAAGACATCATCCAGAACCCAATCAAACCTCTGTTTCGTACTGCGCAACATATCATAGGCATCACCTTCTATCACGTTGACATCTTTGGGGATTTTAAAAAAACGCTTTGCCAACTGAATGTGCAATGGCTCCCTTTCCACACAAGTAATATCGCATTGTGGGAAAAAATGCCTAATAAGATGCACTACCGTGCCGCCACCTAAACCCAACACTAAAACGTGCCTGGGCGGCGACTGTAGAAAAAAGCCCGGCAGCACAAGCAAGTCCCAAATGGCACCTGAGATAAGGTGGTTCGGATTATATTGACTGTGTAAAACGCCATTACTATAAAGACGCACACTGGCCCCAGCACTGCGTACCTGATAATAATCTTGCCCTTTTTGCTTAGAATAAATAACCGCCACAGGACCCGCTCATATCATAGTAAAAAGGAAAATAGTGCATTAGGCTTGCGCTTTTTGTGCAAGTTTTTCAGCAATTTTAGCCGCGGCGACAAAACCAAAACTCGCTGTCACCATGGTAGCTGCTCCAAATCCACCGGAACAGTCCATTTTTACAGGGCCATCCGTGAAGTTTTTCTCCAAACAAACCGAGCCATCTGGTTGTGGATACTTGAGCTGCTCTGTTGAATACACACAATGAATAGAATAATTACGCTTAGTATTACGAGAGTAACCGTATTCCCGACGTAAAATAGTGCGTACTTTTTTCGCTAAAGGGTCATTATGGGTTTTATTTAAATCCCCCACAGTAATTTGACTAGGGTCAGCTTGACCGCCAGCGGCCCCCGTCATAATTAAAGGCACTTTATTGCGACGACACCACACTGCCAATGCCGCTTTTACTTTTGGCGAATCAATGGCATCAAGTACATAATCCATACCACTTAAATATTCGCTCATATTCGCCGGGGTCAGAAAATCCATGATGGGTTTCACCACCAGATCGGGATTGATGTCTGTTAAACGAGCGGCTGTCGCATCGGTTTTTAACTGACCAACGGTGGTTTTGAGGGTATGTAACTGACGATTAGTGTTACTGATACAAATGTCATCCATATCAATTAGATGAATTTCACCGAAACCAGTACGCGCAAGTGCTTCAGCGGCCCAAGATCCAACCCCACCAATCCCAATTACGGCTATTTTACTTTGCTTAAATAACTCAAGTGCTGGCAAACCATACAAGCGGGCTATACCAGCAAAACGATCTTGATAACTCACATCACTCATCCACAAATTACATGGGCGGCATTATATCAGCCAATCTCCAAAGCCAAAGTACAACCGCACTTAGCAGCACCCTTTTTACCTCACTGACGCCTGAGCCGCCTGGTTTTCATAACATTAAGTTACTAAGACGCAACAATGACCAAACAGATAACACACAAATAATGTGCATAATGGCCACCATTGATAAAATGAGTACTCTAGAACCAATTAGTTATTGCGAACGGTCGTTCATTGCTTAGAATGTGAAATTCGGCCCTGAGCATAACAACAATAATCCACACCTATTTTCTAAGCGTGGCAGGTAAACGTGAATCAAGTGATAAAAAACCACCCAACCACAGAGTGCCATCTGTCTGTATTGGGCGACCAACCTTACCCAGCCTATGAGTTGCGCAACATTGTTCGCTATTTGAATCAGTCAAGTGATATGTGCAGTGCACAACTGCTCGATCATGTGGGCTTAACCGCCGAGCAGTTGGAAGGGCCGACATTACCTGCCTATAAGGTGCTGGCGGCCATGAAATTCTGTGCGCAACACCTTGGCCCGATTGTCGGTGCACGTATTGGCACCACCTATGAGGTCAGTGACCTTGGTGTCTTCGGCTATGCCATCGCATCGACCCAGAATCTTGGACATGCCATAGAAATAGAAAATAAATATTATCCACTATTGGGTAACTTGCTTAAACGTGGCAGTAACTTTACCGACGGCTTAATGTGCGCAACTTTATATAATGTTCAAAACATTGATGAGGAAAGTTTATCGTTTTTTGTGGCTCTGGGTAATTCAGCTCGTATGCACATTGCTCGCAGCATTTTTGGCGATGATCTGTGTTACAAAAATGTACAGTTTGAATTTAATGATGAAGCGAATCAAAAAGAATACGAAGCAATATATGGCTGTCCTGTTGAGTTTAACGCATCGCAAAATGGCTGGAGTATAGAGCGCGCATTATTTTCCAGAGAGCGTAAACAGGGTAACCGTGCCGACTGCACGCAATACCTTCCTTACTGTAATGAACTCATCGAGAATCTAAAACAAAATGCATCATTGGTGAATGATATTCAGCAAATATTAGTCAGCTGCGCAGGTGACTACCCCGACATTGAAATGCTCGCCAGCGCATTTAAAATCAGCTCTCGTACTTTACGTCGTCAATTGGCTAACCTTGGTACGTCATACCAGAAAATATTAAATAAAGTTCGCTGCCAATTGTCCATTGAGTATCTCACTCGCACTGAAATCAGTATTGAAGATATATCCAATCTCATTGGCTTTAGCGATGTGACGAACTTTCGTCATGCCTTTAAAAAGTGGGTGGGTAAAACGCCGAATTTTTATCGTAAAACTTACCAACAACCTCTCAGCCTCTAAAGGAGTGGTATTTGGCCACACGGCCAAATATCACCTGCCTAATTTGTTGTCCCCTTATTACTCTGTATTAACGATAAATTCGTAAAAATAGAGGGTAATAATGAAAATAACAAACCAACTAAAATTAGCCGCCGCGGTCGCTGCTGGCATGACCCTAGTGGGTTGTGGGAGCAGTAGTGATAGTAATACCGACTGCTTCACAGCCAACTCTTGCTCGGCTTCTGGGTTTCAATTTCCAGAAGATGCTATCTTTGTTGCACCTAACGCACAGCCAAATGATGATATTACGGCGGAAATAGATACTGCACTATTCAATGCTAAAGCTGGCCAAACTATTGTGCTCCCTAAGGGCTCTTTTAACGTAGACACAACTATTTTAATTGATAACACATCAAAACATAATAACTTAACGTTTGCTGGGCACGGCATTAGTTCTACCATTTTAAATTTCTCTAACTGCTCAAGTTGTGAAGACGGTGTTCGCTTTGAAGGTGTTGAAGGTGTCGTAATCCGAGATATGAGCGTTAATGAAGCTGGTAAAAACGGTATTAAAGCGGTTAATGTTGATGGTATTCATTTCAACTACACCGCCACCGTTTGGGAAGGTGAACTTACTCTAGAAACAGAAAGTGCCTATGGCCTTTACCCAGTTGAATCAGACAACATCCTTATCGAAAACAGCTACGCTAAGGGCTCGAACGATGCTGGTATTTATGTCGGCCAATCAAACGACATCGTAGTGCGTAATAACGTTGCTGAATACAATATCGCAGGTATTGAAATTGAAAACTCAAATCGTGCTGACGTATACAACAATATTGCTACGCTTAACTCCGGTGGCTTACTAAGCTTTGACTTACCGGGTACGAATCAGAAATTTGGCACTAATACTCGTTGGTTTAATAATAAATCATATGACAACAATACGCCTAACGTAGGACCCGGTACAGTGGGTAAAGTACCAGCAGGTACAGGCATGCTTGTATTAGCAACCCGTGATGTTGAGATTTATAATAACGAAATTTACGACAATAAAACCAATGCTGTATCCATTTCTAGTTATTTTTTGATTGAACCAGATCCAGCTAATTATGCACCAGAGGGCAACCTCTTTGGTGATATTACTGGAGGATGGACTCCTCTTACTCAAAACGTACAAGTGCATAATAATGTATTCACCAACAACACTTATGCTCCGGAGGTAAATAGTCTGTTAGGTGATGCAATTGCTGCTTACACTTCAGGTCAGCACTACAGCTCTGTTGTTGCTGCTCAGAGTGGTGGCGATGCCTTTGCTATTAATTTCCCAACGATTATTTATGATGGTGCGGGTGAACTGCAAGCCAACAATGATGCATTCGCAGATCTAGTAGCGGCTCTTGATGTGGACATGGCACCTTATGAAGATGCAGACCGTCATTGCTTTTATAATAATACCTTCGTTAACCCTGATGGTTTTACTCCTTACATCGGCTCACTCTATGATGCGTCTGGTGCCTCAGGTGCAGATCCGGTGATGTTATCTAGTGTGGTTGGTAATCAAGCAACACTTTTAAATTGTGGTGAAACCCCTAACCCTCGCCTAGCTGCCTCTACTGCCACTATTCGCGGACAAGTATATGGTTGTGGCACAGGTGGTGATGATGAAAACTCTGAACCCGCTTGTGACCTTTAATTACTAGTCAATCACTATCAAGCGCCCTGGTTAAATTCACGTCGGGGTGCTTGTATATCCTTATTTTTATAAGACACACCAAACTTGCAGGCAATTAGCCCGAATATTATGTTTTTATTTCGAGAGTAAACAATGAATACAACAATTTTCTTTCAGCAAGCACCCAAGCTTGCCTCCCTTGCCTTTAGTGCCTTACTGCTAACAGCCTGTGGGGCTGATAACTCTGATCCTGCAACAACTGAAATTGACGATGCAAACCCCTCATCCACCTTACCCGCTTTACCAAGCAACCCTGAAGTGTGTACACAAGCAACTGGGGACACAATAAACCTTGATGCGCTATTAGAGGCCAATTGTAATTATCTATCTGACTATAATTTATTTGCAGGGGCTGACGATCCAACTAACAACCCTAATGGAAGAGGCTTACAGTATGATCTAAACACGCCATTGTTTACCGACTATGCCAGAAAGTATCGGTTTGTTTTTATCCCTGAGGGAAAAAGTGCAACTTTTAGTGATAATGAGGTTATGGATTTTCCAGTAGGCACTGTTCTCGTGAAAACATTCGCCTTACCATTCGATACTGCCAATCCTGATGATGGTGAACGTATTATAGAAACTCGTTTGTTAATTCATCGCCAGTCAGGCTGGGAGGCTCTACCTTACTATTGGGAAAATGAAAACGACGCCCGTCTTTTAATAACTGGTCTCTCTATTCCTTCTGAAATTAAACATAATGACAATACATTATCTTTTGATTACGGTGTACCGAAAGCTTCACAGTGCACAGCCTGTCACTCTATTTTAACCGACGGTTCAAAAACTTTTTTACCTATTGGGCCTAAAGCGCGCTTCTTAAACTGGGACATTGATTATAGCGATGGCAATGGTGCCACTAACCAGTTAACAAAGTGGGAAGACGCAGAAATTTTAACGGGTACTCCAGATATAAACACTATCGCTACAGCCGCAACTTATAGCGATGATATCGATCCAACCACTATGACAACAGATGAAGTTGAACTAGCTGCTCGAAGTTACTTAGACATCAACTGTGCACACTGTCATCGTGACGGATTAACCTTACCCGAAGGTTATAGCGGTTCTGCTGGAGGAAGTGGACTCAATATAGAATTTAACCGTTTAATGTCCGATCAACCAGGTAAGTTTGGTGTATGCAAATCCCCACTTGCAGGTGGCTTACCAACTGCTCCAGGTGAATTAAGCTCTCACCCTTATGATGTTGTACCGGGCTATGCAAGCGTTTCATATTTAACCTATAGAATGAATACTAATAATTCACGACATAGAATGCCTGAGCTAGGCAGATCCACAATACATACTGAAGGTGTTGCTTTGATTAGCGAATGGATTGATCGCATGCCTGCCAATACCTGTAACATAGAAGGGCTCTGACTCTTTTATTAACTCCTAAAAGGCCAGAATTGGAGATCAATTCTGGCCTTTTTTCACTTTTTCACCCATCATTTAGAAAAGTTTAAATGTATGGATAACCATGTTAGACCTGAATCAAATGTCTGTTTTTATCAAGGTGGTGCAAGAAGGCAGTTTCACTGCCGCCGCACGTATCTTAGACATGCCAAAATCTCGTGTTAGCCGCATGATCACGGACCTTGAAGACAAGCTCAGTGTGCGTTTATTGGAACGGACAACCCGTGAAGTTCGACCCACTGACATTGGCATTCAATATTACGAGCAATACAAACCTTTATTTGAAGAAATCGTAGATATTCACGAGCAGATATCTGACAGTCAAAAGGATGCCAGTGGTCATTTGCGTATTTCAGCACCCGTTGGATTTGCCATTGAATTAATGGGTCGTTGGATGGCCGACTTTAAATCCGCTTATCCATTAATTGATATTGAAATGGTCTTCGACGATGGCGAGTTAAATTTAGTTCGTGATGGTTTTGATGTGGGTTTTGTCATGGGCCAACTTGAAGATTCAAGTTTAATTGCCCGTAAACTAGACGATACCGATCCTATTGTCTGTGCCAGTCCTGACTTTGTTAAACAGTACGGACCATTTACCCACCCAGAACAATTAAATACAGTGCCTTGGATCGAAATGGGTTCGCGTAAAGGCCATACTCATAACGCGTGCTTTATTAATAAACACACTGGTGAGCGCCTTGAAGTGAAACAGCACAGTGCTGTCACTGTTAACCATAATGAGATTGCTAAACAACACATGATCGCTGGACAAGGTGTGGGTATCAGTTCTACTTTTATGACTTATGAAGATATCGTATCTGGCAGGCTAGATGTCATTTTACATGACTGGCAAATTGAACAGGAGCCTCTTTATATGGTCTTTCCTAGTGGCAAACACCAAGCCAAAAAAGTACGAGCGTTTATTGATTTCTTTATTGAACGAGCACAAGAACTTGAAGATTTGATGAGTCAGTGCACCGACTTCAGCGAAGTAGAACAGCTTGAACGTTTTAAAAAGTACTTAACCACCAAAAACTTATACAGCTTAAAGTGAATAAACAGCAGCCGCACTTCTGCGGCTGACTTTACATATCGGTAATATTTAATGCCGTACGGGCTGTACGAATCTTTTCTTGTTGCTCCATATCTAATAAATTTTGAAAAACAGATTTAACCGCCGAAGAGCTGCTGTTTTCGACCATGTTGCCATACAGTTCAATAAAATAATCGTCCAACTTTAATGCCATCACGATCACGTCATCCGTACTCATGTGATCATTAATTTCGATACCCGACAATACTTCGGATAAATCTTGATCCGGTGCATATTGGAACCACGTCTCCAACACCTTTTGGCTCTTATCATTCTCGAATTGCTTTAGGCTTTCCTCTAAATGAGCTTCATGGCGCTGTAAGTAATCCAGCAACATTTTCACCCGCTCTTGAGTCTGTTCTTGACCGATTTTTTGATACAGCTCGCTGATTTGATGATGTAGTTGGCGACTATGGTCGACCACATCTTTAACTGTTTTGTAATGCATACGACTGACCTCTATCTCAATAGAACAAGTATAGTCAGGAATTAGTCTTAAGCTGGAATATTATTGAAGGTTTTTATAACCCATGGTGGTATATATGAATCTGCTTATGCTCATCAAACCCACCAATATTGGGTAAGGTTTCACTGGCAAGGCTTGCCACCGGGCCATATTGGCTTAGCTTTGTCTGAGCTTGGCTCTCAGCCCATATTACAGGGGTATCCTGGCTGAATAATGTCTTTGCCAGGCCATGGTTACGCGGGTCATATAGCACATCTCCCACTAGCAAAAGATCAATAGACTCAATTTCATCAATGGCATGGGCCGCCCTGATTTCCTGTTGATTCAATTTTGCATTTTCATGGCAGGCGATTAATGCCGCATCGTCAATATCAATTACCCAAGCCTGCTTCGCGCCCGCCTTTAAAGCAGCTAGCGCCACAACGCCACTACCGGCTCCGAAGTCAGCTATGACTTTACCTTTTACAAGCTCAGGGTTAGCTAATACATAGTTCGCTAATGCTCGACCACTGGACCAGACAAACGCCCAGTACGGCATATTACTCCATATGGCATCCACTTGAGCTGGGCTAAACGCTTGATCCGCTGGTATATTTAATAGCTGCAATTCTATGTCAAGATCACCCAACAAGGTCGGTTCAATTGAGCTATTAAACAATAATGCGATTTGGTCTTGTAACTGATTGAGTGGGGTCATTGATAATATTTTTTCTGAAAAGCCAATACTTTTTCAACATAACGGCGCGCTTCGCCACTAGGTTGATGCTTACGCAAGCGCCATAATACTTCTTCGCTACTCAAACTATTAATTCGGCGAATGGCTTGTTTACGATTATGATGAAAGGTTTTAAATACATTACCCGAGCCACTATTGTAAGCACTGATAATGCAATAAAGCTGACTCGTCGGATTGTCTATTTTGGATAAATAATTATCCCTTAGGATCGTCAAATAGGCACTACCAACCGTAATATTATTTTGCGCGTTGAACAAGTAATCGCGATTCGGCTGACCCGGTTTCTTTAATACTTTTTGAAATACATCGGCCCCCGCTGTCGAGGGAATAATTTGCATGAGTCCATATGCATTGGCATGGCTAACGGCAAACGGATTAAATCCACTTTCGGTTTCAATAATCGCAAGAATTAATGACTCAGGTAAATTAAATCGATTACTGGCTTGAGTCACCCAGCCTCGAATATTATTTGCAGCTACCTGAGTATGGTTGCTGACCATCTCAATATTCACAGAATATCTTAAACCTTGTGGCGTATCATGAATGACCAGTCGCTGATCAATTAAATATTGTGCATATTTTTTTGCACGCCATTCATAATGAATGGCTTCACCATGATGATCGAGTACCTGGCCTAATAAAAAAGGTTTGCCATTGGCGGATATTTTACGAGCAGAGAATAAGTCCACCTGAGCGGGGTCGTCAGGGGTTAATAATGCCGTGACAATTGCATTTTTTAGTTGTTTTATAGGTTCACTATTAGCAAGGGTTTCAATAATCAATATCCCTTTGTCAAAATCCACAGTGGCCCGACTGAGGTAGTCATCTAAATATTTCACATAGGCTTTTTGTGACGTAAAACTCGCTTGATCGCCCCAGCGCTCATTCACCTGGTTGCTAAAAAAGGCATATTCTAATAATAGCGCCTGTACATCTTCTGGCAGAAGGGCAAAGTTTTTTGGCAACACACTGCCATTAGCCGTTACTTTTACAGCAAGGCCAAGAAATATAATAATCAGTAAAACAAAAGCGGGTTGTCTCAAAGCGCACCATTAAGTGGGTGGGTCGGTGCACATATTTATACCATAAAAAAACCCTAGGGGCTGCCTAGGGTTTTTATTCGTACTAACAATGCGTCAAAGCTTAGCGAGCTTCACGACGTAACGCAGATGAACTGAAATCGCGGCGTTCAAATTTCACATCCACATTAATGGGCGAGCGTTCATTATCAAGGCCTTCAGCAAAGTAACGGCCTTCTTCTAAATCATAGGTAACTTCCAGTGTTGAGTAGACCATAGGCACTTCATAGTAGTTAACCGTATGAGCTTCCGTTACTTGAACTAACTTACCATCTTCATTGTGTTCTTCGGCCAATACAATTTGCCAAGTATCTTCATCAAAGTAATAGCGACGCTTAGTATAAATGTGATTCATACCGGTACGAAGAGTGGCTTCTACGACCCAAACGCGGTGAGGTTCATAGCGTACAAGATTTGGATTAATGAAGTCTTTTTTAGCGATGTCCGAGATACGCAGGTGACCACCATGCAGCTTATAAGCATTGTAAGGAATGTACTTCTCTTGCTTACCCACTAACGTCCAATCATATAGATTTGGTGCACCGTTAAACATATCTACTTGGTCGATGGTACGAATACCGTTGCTATCAATGTCGGCGGTATCGTAAGACAAATCCGGTGTACGGCGAACTCGACGCTGACCTGGCATGTAGATCCAAGACTTACGAGGTGAACGGATTTGGTCCAGTGTTTCATGTACCAATGTCATTTGGCCCGATAACTTAGCAGGACTTAAGGTTTTGCGCTTAAGGTAGAAAATTTTATTATCAATTTCTGGCAGGGTCACACCTGGCTCAGAGTAGGCGAAATAATACTGATATTCGCGAGTCGTAATACCCTGATCGCCAGATTCAGTGGTATTAAGCGTTGATGAGGTAAATTCCCAACTTAAAGCACGGTAACGTAATGTGTGGTTCCATAATACTTCCGCGCCACTAGCAGGCAATGGAAAAGGGCTTGCCATGATGGTATCGCTAACGCCGGTACCGTATGGCTGAAGTTCTGCCGTCACGGCATTCTTTTTCACCGCATCATAAACAAACTGCGGATATGCGGCACTACGGTGGCTTGGGTAAACGTTAATAGAATATTCAGGGTGACGCTGTAACAACGCAACCTGGCCTGGTGTTAAAAACTCTTTGTACTTATTGACGTTTTTCCCGGTAATAACATGCATTACACGATCTGCTGCATATGGGTCAGGATGAAATTGGCCTTTATTAAAACCAGGAATAGGTGACGTGATGCCGCCTTTCCAAGCGGGAATACTACCAGAGGCATTACCGGCTTTTTCAGCCCCCATAGGGGTTAAGTCCATACCGAGACGGTTGGCTTCTTGTTGCGTCACTTTTGCCCAAACCGACGATGCGGTTAAAACACTGAATAATAAAACGGATAAGCTAATAGCGCGGTTCACAGTCGCTCCTTTTTTTATATTTATCCCCATAAGACATAAAGCCTTAAGGTTAAGTATATGCTGCAATTTTTCAGTGGCGCACTTTATCATAATTCATACCTAAGGATTAGACTTGCAACGCATAAATCTAACAACAAATTGTTCCCCTAAAATGCGAAACGATGGTACCAATAGAGTGAGCAACCGCTTACTTCTAATGAATAGCCTATAAATTCAACAGTTTATGGATGTGAACTCGCCTGACTGTTTTGCTCATGCATTATTTAGTTAAGATTCCCGAGACCAAAAAAGCAAAGTAACATCACACAGGAGCATGACTTGACGCTAGATAGAGGGATTTGGGGATAAAAAGCGGCAGAAAATAACCTCAGTCATCATTCAAAAATAGACCGATATATACTTTAAAAGGCTTCAAAACGCATACCTAAGTGGTTTCATAATGAAATTATGGCAAAAACGACAGCTTCACAATATTTGACCTAGGGCGCTTTAAATGTGCTCGCCTAATATTCGTCGGAAATTTTCACGGCTGTGCAGTAAAACCGTTTCCAAGGGCTGATCACGTAAGCGGGCAACATATTGTGCAATTTTTGGCACATTTAACGGGGTATTTTGCTCATGTCGAGCAAAGGCAGGGGGCATGTCCGGACTATCGGTTTCTAGTGTGTAACCGTCATCGGGTAAGGCCGCTACCATTTTATGCATGGCTTTCGCCCGCTCATAGGTCAGCGCGCCACCCAGTCCCAGTACAAACCCTTGTTTTATATAACGGCTTGCCTGCTGAGAACTACCAGAAAAACCATGAATAAAGCCACCGACTTTAAAGGCCGCTTGAGAAACCTCACGGGCAAGCTGGTCATGGGCTTTACGACAATGAACAACCAAGGGCAAGTTATAAGCGCTAGCTAATTCCAGCTGACCGCGAAAATACGTAAATTGCTGTTCATGTGTAGGGGCCTCTAACAAGAAATCTAGGCCGCACTCCCCAATGGCATCTGGTTTAAATCGATTAATAGCGTCCTCTAAACGTGATAAGTCGTCTAAACAATGCTCGGACAAAAAATAAGGGTGCAAACCTAGGGCAACTCGAACCAGCTCAGGGTATGTTTGTTTAAGGGACATAACACGATCAAAGAAACGCGCCTGCGTTGCGGGAATTAAAACCCCTTCGCAACCCTGTGAGCGTAACTGTGCAAACAATGCTTCTTGATCAAAATCGTCAAAATCCAGATGACAATGACTATCCACCCAACCCATCTAACACTCCTAAAGCACCTTTAATAACAAAACCCTAAAAGACAACCAAACCTTAGGTTAACTCGTATAAAAATCATACAGACTTGAAGTTTAATCCTTTGCAACTATGTTCAATAGATATTGACCAAGCAAAAAGACTAAACTGTCCATTGTGTTGGTCGATAGTATTAATAACATGAATACGCTTCCAGAAGGGAGTATGTTATTGATATTGCAGGACCCGGCAAGGTTTTTGCTTTTATATAATTGAAGTCAATAACTAGCCGATCCTAGGGCGCCCGAGGAGGTAAGCCATGGATATCAGCAAACAAGAGCTTAGAGATCAAATCATTCACCCCACCCTTGAATACTTAGGCAAGGCAGGGACCGCCGTCGAAAATTTATTAGTGGCCATTGTCACTCAAAAACAGCACACCCATTCAGGGTCTCAACACAACCATAAAGGGTTAGGCCCCTACGGCATCGATACCTCCACTCACCAAGTGGTTTGGGATAAATATCTAGCTTTTCACCCTGATTTAGCCAGCCGCATTCGAGGTCTGGCCTCTCAGCGGGCTTTTCTAGAAGACCCTCACAGTGAGCTTGTGACAAACCTATGTTATGCCACGGCCATAGCCTGGGTGATTTATATTTTGCACCCACAAGAGCTGGCCCACTGCTTCTCATAATATTTATCTAACGATGCAAGCCCATAAAGCTTGCATCTAGGTATCTATTATACCTTTGCGTGAACACGCTTTATAATACTCGTTTTTTTAAGAAGCACCCTTTTGTCTAAACACGTTTTTCACTTTAAACAATTCTCCATCGCACAAGATCAATGCGCCATGAAGGTCAGCCTTGATGCTTGCTTGTTCGGCGCCTATTGTGACACGCAAGATGCAAACATGATTTTAGATATAGGTGCCGGCACCGGTTTACTGGCCTTAATGCTTGCGCAAAAAAGCCCTGCTCATATTGACGCAATTGAAATCGATAAAGCCGCCGCCCAACAAGCCCAAGAAAATGTTACTGCCAGCCCATTTAAATCACGTATCCATATTCATCACAGCAGTATTCAAGATTTTCAACGTACTGTTCAGCCCGAAAAGTATGACATGATTATTTGTAATCCTCCTTTCTTTAGTGACCATCTAAATAGTCAAAATACTCAACGTAACCTTGCTCGTCACAATGAAAGCCTGAGTTTTAACGAACTAGCCAGCGTGATGGATCAGTTATTAACGGATAGTGGCGCAGCTTGGTTATTACTGCCTCAAAATGAACATCAAAATTTTTTAAATGCCGCAGGCAATACGGCATTAAACCTTACAAAATGCATTGATATTTATTCTCGCAAAGACAAACCAAGCAAATTAGCAATCTGGAAATACTCTAAGGAGCAAAATTGCAAAAAAACAACTGAATCCATTACCATTTATAAAGCAAACAATAATCAATATAGCGATGAATTTTCGACACTTTTGGCCGACTATTATTTAAAACTGTGAACTGCTAGACTATTCTAAATTCCTAAAGGTACACACAACATGCAGATGATACAGGGCAGTCTTCTAATTCTTATTTTGGTAATAAGCTTTATGGTAGGGTTTTTATTTCCAACCACACCCTATATGCCAACTCACACGCAAGGCAGTGCGTTTGACCTGAACAGTAACATTCCAGATTTCTCAACGTATAAAGATGTGAATAAAAAGAAGAATGATTTCTTTGCGTTTTTATTGCCTAAAATAAAGTACGCCAATGACAACATCTTAAAAGAACGCCGCCAAGTATTTGCATTAAAATCCGCATTACCAAACCTATCAAGTTCTGACGTATCAGTACTTAATAAACTCAAAGAAAAATATGAAGTTTCATTGACTAACCATCAAGAGGCAATCAATGCACTTTTAATTCGTGTAGACATCATTCCTGCACCATTAGCCCTTGCACAGGCGGCGAATGAATCCGCCTGGGGAACATCCCGCTTTGCTCAACAAGGCAATAATTTATTCGGCCAATGGTGTTATGTAAAAGGCTGCGGCATTATTCCAAAGCAGCGCCAAGGAGAGCAACGTCATGAGGTGGCAAAATTTGATGGTATTCAGGATTCTATTGCAAGCTACATGCGCAATTTAAACTCACAAGCTGCCTATGAAAAACTGCGCACCTTACGTGCTGATGCACGAGACGACGAAGATATAATAACGGGGTTAGAATTAGCCAAGGGCTTGTGGGCTTACAGCATTAGAAGGGAAGCGTATGTTCATGAAATTCAGGCTATGATTAAACAGAACGGCCTACAGCAATACAACCGCCCTGTTTCAAATACCCACTAAATTATTATTTAAAGCGCCAGGCAATGAATCGACTGATTTTATTGCCTTGCGCCATTTCAACAACATCAAATTCTGCAGATACTTTTTTTAAGCTCTGCTTAAGTGAAGATAAGGTTTCTTTTTTAGAGACCAAACAGGTAAAACACCCAACCTGATTGGCATAATCCTGTGATTCGAAAATCATGTTCTTAATGAACTGTTTTTCACCGCCTTTGCACCACAACTCATTACTCTGCCCGGCAAAATTAAGCTGTTTATTCGTTGCTATGGCATTTATGTTTGAATGTCGTTTATTTTTATTGCGATTAAGGTTTTTATTTTTTCGCACACTACCCGACATGGCCGCCTCTTGTGACTCATGAAACGGCGGATTACACATACTCACATGAAAATAGTCATCCGGCTGAATGATACCGCTAAATATCTTATTACTGGCCGTCTGCTTGAGAAGCTGGATATCCAAACGGATATGCTTATTGTTATTAATAATTGTCTGCGCACTATTCAATGCACCATCATCAATATCAGACGCCAGCATTTTCCAATTCAATAATTGATTAGCCAGTATCGGATAAATCAAATTTGCACCCGTTCCAATATCCAAAGCCGAAATACCCTTTGAAGAATCGAGATCTTGTTGAAAATAGTGATTCTGCTTGAGGTACTCATCAAGGTGACAAAGGTAGTCCACCCTACCTGGAATAGGTGGGCATAAATACCCGTCAGGAATATCCCAGTACTCTAAACCATAGTGATGCATTAATAAGGCTTTGTTTAAAAGCTTCACAGCATCAGGGTTTGAGAAATCGATGGTTTGACGATTATGCTTACTTAACTGAAGATAACCCGCCAGCTCAGGTAGAACCTGAGCCAAGGCTTGCATATCATAACCATTTGCGTGGGGGTTATTGTGATGCATTAAATAAACGACACACCAGTGCCGCCTAAACCGCAGTAACCATTTGGATTTTTATGCAGATATTGCTGATGTGCGTCTTCTGCGAAATAAAACTCACGGGCTTTTTTGATTTCCGTGGTAATACTTGGAAAACCTGCCTTAGTTAAATTAGCTTGATACATTTGTTTGCTTTTTTCGGCAAACATTTTTTGCATGTCATCTTCCCAGAACACCGCTGAGCGATACTGGGTGCCTTTATCGTTACCTTGCGCCATTCCTTGGGTAGGGTCATGGCTTTGCCAGAACGTTTCAAGCAATGTCCAGAAGTCAGTCATTTCTTGATTAAACACCACCATCACTGTTTCGGTATGACCGGTTAAGCCGGAGCACACTTCTTCATAGGTTGGGTTTTTGGTAAAGCCACCCATGTAACCGACAGCGGTACAGTACACACCCGGTAACTGCCAAAATAAACGCTCAGCACCCCAGAAACAGCCCACGGCAAAAAATGCTTTTTTTGCATGTGTTGGCCAAGGGCCCTCTAAGCTTCGACCATTTACCGCATGTTTACTGGTAATTGGCATTCTTTCATTGCGACCAGGTAACGCCTGATCTTTTGTAATCATTTCTTGCATACCCATGGATATCACCTATTAAAATAATGAAAACTGTGAATCATCTGTAGGCAAAGACGAGGATACGGCCTTTGCTTTAGGGTTCGATTCTATCTGCCACAAACGCTGTCGCAAGCCACTGGCTCGCTGTACTTTACGTTGTAACGCTTGCTGAATAATGGCGCTCTTACCTATACAGGTTAGCTGCTTTTTAGCCCGAGTAATGCCGGTGTAAATCAGCTCTTTGGTTAACACCTGGGTGTTATGGTCTGGCATTACAAACGCACAATGAGCAAACTCGGAGCCCTGACTTTTGTGTACCGTCATGGCGTAAACGGTTTCATGAGCAGGCAAGCGAGACGGCTGTAGCCAGCGCACCTGTTGGTCACTGCCAATGAATACCACTTTTTGCCTGACCTTGGCATCATCGCCCAGTTGAGGGAGCACCAAGCCAATATCGCCATTATACAGATTTAAGCCATAATCGTTCTGCATAATCATGATTGGTCGCCCTAAATACCAGGTTTGAGTATCATCAATCAGACCTTTTTGTTTAAGCCGTCCTTGTATCACCTCGTTTAAGCCAGCAACCCCTAAGCGTCCTTCGCGCAATGCACATAAAATCTGAAACCCATTAAAGCGTTCATGTACTTCGACCGCTTGTTCGTCGGTTAAACCCTTGCCCTCATTGAGCGAATGAATGTGCTTAATGTAGTTCGCATATTGATCAGCGCTTTGCCGCACAAATTGATCAAAGTGCTCTTCACTGAGCTCTGAAACAGCCAAGTCAGCAAACCCTTTTGCCAACACCTCTTGCCAATGGCCAAAATCACCTTCATTTGCGGCAGCGGATAAGTGACCAATGCCACTATTGGCATCAAAGCGATAGCTTTTACGTAAATGACAAATATGATCCCGCAACCGCGCGCCATTCATTTCAATCTCATGGTCCAAAGACACATGGGTCAGTTGGCTCAGTCTTTGTGCCAAAGGCTGTGAATAACCATGCTGGGATTCACTGTCACAAATATCCGCCAACACACTGCCGGCTTCAACCGAGGCCAACTGATCTTTGTCTCCTAATAAAATCAATTGCGCATGACGGGGGAGTGCATCCAATAACTTAGCCATTAAAGGCAGATCAACCATGGAGGCTTCATCAACAATGAGCACATCTAAATGCAAAGGATTAAACCGGTTGTATTTAAATTCTCCCTTGCCATTGGATTTTAATAGTCGATGCAGAGTACTCGCTTGCTCCGGTATAGACTGTTTTAGCTCATCACTGACATTAAGCCCCTGTTTGGCAGAGCGAATCGATTCCGTTAAACGCATGGCCGCCTTTCCTGTTGGCGCCACCAGTTTAATAATTGGATTCGTCTTCGTTTGGGTTTGGTATAACTGAATGAGTAGTGCAAGTAACCGAATAACCGTTGTGGTTTTACCGGTACCCGGTCCCCCACTAATAACACTGAACCCCTGCTGCACGGCCACACAGGCGGCAATGGCTTGCCAATTTATTTCGTGTGCCGGTGACTCGATATCAAACAGCTGCTCAATAAAATTTTGCTGACGACTTAAATCCCAGTCTTTACTGATCAGCTTTTGTTTAATGCGAGCCTCTAATTGTGTTTCATACACCCAATAGCGTTGCAGGTATAAGCGCTGTCCGTCCATTACCAAAGGCTGAGCACTATCATTAATAGTATGGATGTCTGCTTGATGTAAGTCTGATTGAGCATGGTACACAAGCTCACTGGATTTCAAGGCTTGCTCTAGGGCCGTTAGCTCATCTAATGATAAGTATTCATGAGGCTGAGAGAAATCCAAACACACATGACCCATGCCTAAATGCGCACTGAGCACAAAGCCAACTACTTCTAAGGCACGATTACTGGGTTCAAGTTCTTGTAAAAAATACGCAAACTGTTTATCCAACAGCCGAATATCATGAGCGTTCATGCGCACTAGGTATTGCTCTAAGCTCATCATAATAGATCCCCTTGAATAGGCGCGCTGGTCAGGGGTTCTGGCGCTAAAATATCCTTTAATGCCTCACCTTTAATTAAACGGTCTAAGCCTAAAATAAGTGATTTCTCCGGTTTACAAAAGAACTGACCACTATCACCACTGGCCAACTGCAAACCGCGCAAAAACAAATAATATCCACCACCAATGTGCGTATCATAATCGTAATCATTTAAGCGTAACGATAACAAGCGATGCAGTGCCAAGGTATAAATAACCATTTGTACATCATAACGATGTTCCGCCATGGCCCGTTCCATAGCCATTTGATCGTATTCAGAAAATTCATTTCCAAGGTGATTGGACTTATAATCCAAAATGTAAAACTGACCTTGCCATTCAAAGGTTAAATCGATAAAGCCTTTGAGCATGCCTTTTAGCTGATAAAAATCCAGATCATTCGCTGGCACTTGTAAACATGGATACGACTTCAACAATTGATTAAAGTCATCGGCGTTGAGTTTTTCTACCGGAAAATAAAATTCCATTTCGACTTTTTTCATCTGGCTTGTCAGTTGCGACAAACTCAATTGATCTGTTTTGCTATGTCGATCTAACGGTGAGTGCAACATGGTATTAAGCCAAGGTTTCACAAGATCGGCATAATGTAAATCGATACCGAATCGAGTAAGCAAAGACTCAATCAACTCATCAATCTCATCTGGCAATTGAGTGAAGTCAATTTCTTCAAGCAAGGTATGTAGGAAGTTACCCGCATGGGCGCCGCGGGGAAAACGAAATTGACCGGCTAATTGCGCTTCCTGCTCTTGGCTTAAAGAGCGCTTTTCATCTTGATCATCATCGAGATCAAAACGTGCACTAATCGGCGCATGAAGATGACGCACAAGGCTTGAAAAGCTCGACAGTTGCCAGTCACGTTTTATGCGCCCAGTAAATGGCCGTGCCGATAACTCAGACATTTGCTCTGTGGGTTTAAACGGTGTTTGAGTGTCCAATAACCCTTGAACGTCAAAACTCTCTTCATAATTTTTGGACAACTCGGTAAGCGCCGCTTGACGGTTTTCTGGAGCACAGGCAAATAGCACATGCTGTAAGGCACTGACGTCTACCACATTATCAAGACGCTTATTGCCGGTGACTTCTGGCATACTTACATAACATTTACTGGCAGCACGGGTTAAGCCAACATACAACAAGCGCACTTCTTCAGCCAAACCTTCTTGAATTCTTTGAGGGCGAAAATCATCGGCCAGATCACAAACAAGTTGATTGGCTTGATCATCATAAAACAATTCATCACTGGACTCTTTACCGTCCCAATTAAACGGTAAAAACACCACTGGGTACTCTAACCCTTTTGATTTATGAATGGTGATAATTTGCACCAGGTTCGCATCACTTTCTAAGCGTAATTGTTTTTGCTCAGCACTGTCTTTGTCTTGCATGACTTGTTGAGTAAACCAGGTTAATAAACCTTGCATACCTTGTACTTCAGTGGAGCTATGTTGAAGAAGCTCTGCAAGGTGCATCATATTTGTTAATCGACGTTCCCCATCCGCTAAAGCAAGCCAGGTGTTGGGCAAGTCACGGGCATGCAACCATTGCATGACCATGGCCATAACGCCTTGTTTCATCCAGGTTTCATGACAATTATATAATTGTTCAAGTTGTGCCTCCCAAGCCGTTTCATCCTGATTGAAGCGTTTGAAGTCTGCTAACGATAAACCCCATGTTGGGTAGGCAATGGCATTTCGATACTGGCGCTCACTTAAACTGTGCACACCTTGCAGCAAGGCCAATAAAGCCAACGCTTCTTCTGAGTCAAAGACGCTCTCTTGCCCCACATATACGCAACTTATGCCCCGCGCTGACAAACTGTGTTTGATGGCCGCCGCTTGATGGCGATTACGCACCAGCACCGCCATATCACTGGCTGTTAAAATATCCTCACCAATTAAAACACCCTCTTGTTGCGCGCCATTTAATAACAGGCTTATTTGTTCAGCGCAGCTCTCAGAACATGCTTGTATTAAACCCGTTTTATTTTCTGCTTGGTCTTTATTTGCAACGAGCCAACTCAATGCAGGCTGGAACAAACCATTGATGCTCAATGGTTTTGCACGACCACTGGCATTGACGGGTAAAAATGGAATGCTCTCATCGTAAATAAATGGATGAGAATGCTGGCTAAAGATATGGTTCACCGCCGTCACCATCTGTGTAGTAGAGCGGTAATTGGTGTCGAGCGTATATTGAGCGTCCACCTGCTGCTTGGCTTGAATATAGGTAAAAATATCCGCGCCGCGAAATTTATAAATAGCCTGTTTAGGGTCACCGATCATAAACAAGCCATGGTCTTGTTTAATGTTGTCATCACCATATAAGGAATAAAACACTTGATACTGCTCTGCATCGGTATCTTGAAACTCATCCACCATGGCAACCGGATACTGGCTTCGCACATGTTGTAATAATACGTCTCGGTTATGCCCGTTAAATGCCCCATTAACATGGCTTAATAGATCATCGGTTGAGAGAACTTGTTGCTGCTGTTTCAAATACGTTAAGCGGCTTTTCAGTGCCGCTAAAAAGTCCACACGTAACTGACGTACCGCTCTTGTTTTTGCGCCGTCAAATGCCTCAATAATATTTAGCAAGCGTTCGCATTCATCACTTAAACCATGACTAACCGCTTCACCGCCTTTTTTAACGGACTTAGTTAAGCCTTGTTTTGTGAGCTTGCCTAAGGCATCCAGTATATCTTTAGTTTTTACCGTCCCTGGGTTATGTAAATAACGGGCAATGACATCAGCACGTTTGTCGATACCTTTTGCATAAGTACCATTTAATAAAGGATGCTGTTTAATCTGTGCAATGAAGTCCTCACCCTGCTCATGCCAGCGCTGAAAAAAACTCTTTTGTGATTGGCTTAATTGATCAAACGCTTCATCAATGTGAGTATGGCTACCGGCATCACCTAAATGAAAGTGAGCGTGTTTATATAGAAGTGGACGTAAACTTTTTAGCAAGTCTGTTGGGGTTTTCCATTCACTCAAAACCAATTGCAATTTCATGCCTGCAAGCGGATACACATGAGCCCGCCAAACATCACGAATGGCTTGCTCAAGTAATTCCGTTTCATCCAGAATTAGTTCGAATTCATTGTTAATACCGCTTTCCACTGCATTTTGTCTTAACAAGCGTTGAGCAAACCCGTGAATGGTATAAATGGCCGCCAAATCCATCAGCTGCTGAGCATCTTTTAACTGCTGCAATGCATGAGGAACATCGTCTATCTCAGATTGAATAGTCTGAATAAGCGGGTCGTCTGCTTGGCCTTGCAAAGCTAAATACGCTTGACGCAAACGGGCACGAATTCGACTGCGTAACTCTTCAGTGGCCGCTCGTGTAAACGTCACCACCAGGATATTTTCTGGACTTAATGATGGGCAACCATGGCCCAGCACCAGTCGTAGATACAAACTGGTAATGGTATAGGTTTTACCCGTACCAGCACTCGCCTCAATTAATGAAACACCATTTAGTGGAATACTGGCGGCGTTCAATACATGCATGTTGTTTGAGCCAGTTTGGTTCATAGGGCTTCTACCTCAAACAAATCTTGATCCATCCAAATCGCAAAAAGCGTTTTGGCATGCTCCAGCGTATCCTGGGGAATCTCACTGAGCTCACCAAAGCAGCGCCTGACGTGTAAATCGTCTCGCTCACCGGGACGTGCATATAAACCAGACGTGCCTTCAAAAACCGACCACGCATGATCCATTTGAGATTTACGCGACCCTTTCTTAAGAGGTAAGGTCAATTGCCAAGCGGTTTCAGGTAATAATGCAACCGGCGTGGTTTGAGCTTGTGTGAATACTGTCACAAGGGTGTTCAAATAGGTTTTTGCTGCATCACTCGGCATGGGTTTCAAACTGACCATCTGATCTTGGCAAATCAAGCGGCTGTGTTTTTGATACCCCATAGCGGACAAACTGGCCTGCTCTAACATTAATTGAATAATATGTTTGGCTTTTAATTTGCTAGGTACCAATAACAAATGATACTGCTGATATACATTGTATTGCCAACCTAGAAACCGATTGGTTTTATCCGCAAGTGCGAAATTAATTTCAATGGGAGCTAATGCGGCGAACGATTTATACGCCTCATAAGCATTCAACATGGGCTGAAGTTGTTGCTCTAATCCATCCCAATGCTGCAAGCCAATGTCGCCAAACGCCAACATGCCTTCACTGGCTGACTTGCCAGCATTCAATCCATGCATACTGTCTTGCAGCATATGTTGCTTAATTTTAAATTGGGTCAATCCGTCTAACGAAAACGGCTCATGATCTTCAACCTCATCAGTATATTGATACAAGCTAATATCAAGCTGCTGATTCAAATAAAAACGAGCCGGTTGTTGAAAAAACTGCACTAACTGTTCAAGCGTCACATCCTGTTCAAGCTCTTGCGGCACCGCTGTTATGGCATCAGGTAAAGCCGCTTCTACGTTGTTTGGCTTAATCGCCCCTAGCCAGTCTTGGTTATAACTGTACAACGAGGAGTCACTTTGATAATAAACCGGATTAAAAGGCTGCAAAGGGTGCTGATGAATAATATCGCCCTGGTTTTTGTCTTGTATTAAATAATCCAGTAATTCCGCTAACACCACTGATGGCGTCATGGCTTCATCATTACTTTGGTTTTTACTTTTATAACTTAACCAAAGGGATTGGCGCGCAGATAAAATGGCCTCTAGAAATAAGTAGCGGTCTTCGTTTCTTCGACTACGATCTCCTAAACGATGTTTAAAGCGCATTAAATCCAAACTGTTAGGGATCACACTGCGAGGATACTCACTGTCATTCAATCCCAGTACCGCGACTACTTTAAATGGAATGCTGCGCATGGGTAGCAGGGTACAAAAGTTCACTTTACCGACCATAAAATGCTGCGAACCATTGGCTTGCTGTAAGCGCGCTCTTAAACCATCTGCAAATACACTGTGTTCGATGGTTTGATCAAAACCCACCGCCTGAATGCCTTGAATCCAGTTTTCAAGGGCCACGTTCACGTGTTCTAAGATACTCAACTCATCTGTACTTGGCTGAAAAAACGTTTGCATCCATTGCTGAATAAACGGCCCCCAATCCATGGCCGATCTGGCGGTTTTCGCTTGTAAAGAAAACTCATGCAAGTCATGCACAAACGCCATGAGCGGGCCAAGTAAAGCCGCTTCTAATCCTTCTACATTTTCAACGGGCACAATACCTTGTACTGGCTCACTGGACTGCACGGCATAACCCATCAATAAACGTTTAAAGCCATACAGCCAAGTATTTTGTTGCCACTGGGGCAAGCCTAGCTCACCTCGACTTTCACCATCAAAGCCCCAACGAACACCCGCTTGTATCAGCCACTGTTTAATCGTTGGTATATGATTTTCAGCTAACCCATACGCGTGATAAATCGCAGGAATTTCAAGCAAGGTAATCACCTCACTAAAGCGTAAGCGCGACTGCGGCAAACTCAATAACAAAATAAAACCATTTAAAATGGGGTGCTCCGCTTGAAGCGGTCGATCTGAAATAGAATACGGAATACGCATGTGTGAATCTTGGCTATTAAACACCGCATCAATGAACGGTGCGTAACTGGCCACATCTGGGATCATCACCACCACATCTTGAGGTGCCACATCACCGCTTTCCAAAACACTTAATAAATGATCATGCAACACTTCTACTTCGCGCATAGGGCTATGACAGCCAACAATTTGGATACTGTCATCCAAACCGTCTTCTACCAGTGAAGCTTGAGGTTGCTGCAAATTGAGAATGTGATCTTGAATACGTTGTAATTGATTGCCTGCGCCATTAGCTAAAAACAAAGACTGCTCTTGAATATCCGGCACATCTAATAACAAACGTTGAAAGTCTTGCCCAAGCTGACCAAGAGAGGCCAATAAATCATTACCCGCATCCACCAGCGGTAAAGGAACCTTGCGCGCACGTAAACGCGCTTGCACCGTTTCACTGACCACATCTCCCCAATAATATTGGCATGGGTTAGGTGTTAACAAATGCACGTCCATATTTTGTGACAACAATTGCAATGCATCAATTTGATGCTTGGGTAAGGTAGTAAAACCAAAAAAAATGACACGCTTAGGCAATTGCGAAGCATCCGCCTGTGTGAGCGTAGAAATAAAATCGCTGACCATGTTCGCACGATGACGATCCGGCAGGCCCTTGTGTGTGACTTTTTCGATTAAGTATTGCCACAAAATACCTTGCCACTTTTGATCCGTAAGCACCTCACCGTCAATTTCAAAGGTCTGTGCTTGCCAGCTTTCAATCCAGTCCGGGCGGTATACCAAATATTGATCGTATAAGTCCGCAATAGTACTGGCAAGGCGATAGGTTTTAAGTGCTTGCTCTGACGCTGTATCCGATTCATTGGGCAACAAGTAGGCTTGCAACAATTTAAACTCGGTTTGCTCCATGAGGGCATCGTCTTGCAAACATTCAACGATCAACCAAGTAAGGCTGTCCTTATTAAAAACACTGTCTTGCGCTAAGCCTGGCATCAGCTGTCGTTGAATTTGCCAAAAGAAACGCGATGGCATGGGGAATTCAAGATTCGCGGCGATACCTAAACTGCTTGCCAGCTGCATTTTTAACCAGTGCGCTAAACCTGGGTTTTCCACCACAATGGTTTCGTGTTCCAAGGGCGACACGTCTTGTTCTAACAATAACGCCACCAGTTGCGCCAGCAAGCGTTCGACCTTGTTAGATTGATACAAATACAGCATTAAAAAAGGCGCCCAGACAAAGAAAAGCCCTATTTAAAAACAGTTACTTACAAAACACCAGCTCGCAACCCAAAAGCCGCCCAATCCTCATTTAGAGACACCAGAGTTTGACATTCAAATATGCTGAACCACACTTACCGTATAAACAGCAAAAGGAAAATTTCGTGTCAGACTGGCCTGAAACCCTACCAGGGTTAAACATTAAGCAAGCACTGTCTCAGTTAGGTGGTAAAAAAGCGCTTTATGTTCGGTTATTGGGGATGTTTGAAGGTAGCCATGCTGAGGATGGTAACCGCATCATTGAAGCAGCTAAACAAGAAGACTGGGACGCTGTTCACGATATCAATCATGCACTAAAAGGGGTATCTGGTAACCTGGCCGCTGATGAGCTGTTTGCCCTTTGCAGTGCCATCGATCACAAAATCAAAGACGGCAATCATGACATCAGCCAAGAGCTGGCTGGCATTCCACATGCCATGGACACCTTGCTGGCATCCGCGGCCCAAGCGAAAGAATTACCCGTAGATTAATTCACGTTTTCTGTAAGATAATGACATCCGCACCAAAGCGAGTCATGGTTAAACCATAACGCTTGGCCAGCCAAGCAAAACAAGCCTCACTAAAAAAACAAACATGGGTTAAATCATTTTTATAATGCCAATGGGCAAATGCCTCACGGCTGGTCACAAGTTTTGTCATCAAACCCAAATGCCCGCCTTTTTTGAGCAATGAAAGCCACTGTTCAAACACATCTTTTGGCTGATGTAAGTGTTCAATGACTTCCGTAGACGTAATGGCGTCATAGGTGTTTGTGGTTAACACCGATGTATCTGGTTGATAAAAGTGGTCATACAAACTTACCTGCATACCGTCGTCTTTCATCATTTTTGCTAACAAGGGCCCAGGACCGCAGCCAAACTCCAAAACGTGATCCTGCTTTTGCAGCCGAGCATGAAGCGGTTGCCATAAACGATTTAAAAACTGTCGATAGCCGTCGTCATTAATGTCATTGTTATGCTGGTCGTATTCGGCTTTCTCTTCATCGCACGAAAGATAAAACTCAGGGGGCACAAACACCAATTGGCACTGCTCACATTGCAAGTACGTGCGCTGGCTACGTTTAGAATGGTCTTGGTGAAAGCCATGACATTGCTGCCCATCACATACAGGACAGCAGTTGGTATTGACGTGCATTTATGACAGTGCCTTCTCAACAAACATCAAACGGTCTTGACCAAAAAAGATATCCTTATTCACTTTAAATGCCGGCAATCCAAACAACCCTAACGCATGTGCATCCGTAACACTTTGCTTTAACGCCTGCTTCACTTCTTGTAGCTGACACCCTGTTAAAATATCATCAGGGTCCAACCCGATCTCACTTAAATGCTGCGCGACCGCCTGTTCATCATTGACGTTTAAACCGTCTTGCCAAATAGCGTTAAAGGTTTTTTGCACAAACATAGGGACGTTTTCCGGTGCGCTTTGCTCTAAATACAAACAAGCCCGCAATAAGAACATCGTGTTAAACGGAAACTGCCCCGGCCAACTTAACGCTACCTTGTAGTGCTCAGCCCACAGGTGACAATCACGGTATATCCACTTGGCTTTATTGGGAATAAACGCTGGGGAAGGCATATCTTGTGCTTGATGCAACGCACCTAGAAAAACAGGCTTATATTGAATCTGAACAGAATGATTCGCTAATAAGTCCGGCAGTTGTGTCATAGCGAGATAACTATACGGACTGACAAAATCAAAATAGAATTCCAACGTCTTATCCATGGTAATTATTCCTTGTGGAGGCTAAAGTCAGCTATGAAAGCACAGATGGGGTGACGTCATCAATGGGTCGTATCACGCTTTACTTTTTGTTAAATCTATTGGCTGTTCTGCCTTTAACGGGCTGCTCCGATCACACCAGTACCGCCATGTGGGAAGATTACGCATCACGAATCGGTAATGTATTTGATAGCGACATTGATCTCTCCAAAGGCACGGCTCTGGTCATAAAGTTGCCGGCTAAAAATCAGCGCCAACATACCCTTCAGCCACCTAATATCAGCCTGCTGCAATTTCTTAAACTGTACCAATGTGAAGTCAACACCTTAGTGGCTCAGCGCAATGGTCCCTTAGGTAAAGTCATGCTGCCAAGCCAAACCCTTATTTATGTCAGCCAGTTTATTCCTATGGCCAAACAATGCTTAGCAGCATCATCCATCAACACTGAAAACACGGAAGCACTGACAGAGGCCATTGGCTTTTACCAAAAAAATCGACACCTGTACTTTGACAATGCCCTCTTTCATGATGAGTTCGCCGGGTTATTCCATGCGGCTCATTTATGGCCCATGGGTGAGCACTTTCCTGCGTCTGGGGTACCTGGTTTGGGTGTATGGCTTAAACTTAAACAACAAATGCAAGCAGATAACTGGCCCACTATTGACCTAAACGAACAGGAGCTAGAAACCGCCCTGCACAGCCTGCAACAGGGCCCATTAGCTGGGCAATGGTTACAAGAAATCCATCAGGCCAGCCGCTATTTAACGGCTATGACAACTTCGATGAACGCCCATAAAGGCCTGTGCCTGTATAGCCAGCAGTCAGTAGAGAAAACCGCACTGCTGAATGTATTTCGACTGTTTTTCACTCAAAAAGCGCAGCCATGGATCAGTCAACTCAACCGCTTTGGCCAGTCATTTGAAAAACAGTTAGGCTCTTTAGCCGCCACCCAACCGGCCGTGCAGAACTTCTTTCAAGCCACGTTTGTGACACAACACAGCCCGTGGCAAACCTTTCAGAAACACTGGCAAGCCCATGTCAAAGCTTGGCAACGCCATTTAAATCAATGCCAGTCCATGCCGGGTCAGAATCGGTAGAGCCTCCCAACCCAGTGTATTTCATCGGCCTGCCTATTAATTAGCCTCAAACGTTCATGCCTAGACTCACAACTTTCGACTGAGTTTCGGACAAATAAAAACCGAACCCAGAAATAAATTAGTACGCTTGAACCAATTATATTTTTATTCAATGGACATAAGTGCCAGTAACACGTTGTTACATAAAAAAAGCCCACCAAAGCACTTTGACAAGCGCCGACTTTAGGCTAATCTGC
>NYTP01000018.1 GCA_002683575.1 Bermanella sp. | reverse complement strand
CTTAGGTTGCTGCTTGTGGAGGAGTAAAAGCAGGCTAGCGGGCGCTAGCCTGAGTTATAAATGTGGCTTGTTCTTAGATGATTTTACTAAATCGCAGGGTTTGGGTTTGATTTAGATAGGCGTCAAATACCATGCAGATGCTGCGAATCAGTAATATGCCTTTGTCGTGAACCTGAATACCTTGGTCGCTCACCGATAGTAGGCCATCTTCTTCAAATTTCTTAAGTGCTAGAAGCTCACTCTCAAAGTGTGCTGTTACCTTGATGTCGAAGTCCTTTTCAATCTTGGCAAAATCGAGAGTGAAGTGACAAATTAGCTGTTTGATGATGGCTTGTCTGAGTTCATCTTCGCCAGTGAGGGTCAGTCCTTTTGTAATGGGTAGGATGTCTTGCCCAAGTTGTGCTTGGTATACCTCAATATCGGCACTGTTCTGCAGGTAGCTGTGGCCTACTTGGCTGATGGATGACACACCCAGTGCCACTAGGTCGCAATCAGGGTGGGTGGTATAGCCTTGGAAGTTACGGTGTAATTTGCCCGCCTGTTGAGCTTTGGCCAAGCTATCTGTGGGTTTGGCAAAGTGATCCATGCCAATGTAAACATAACCTGCGGCGGTCAGCATTTGAATACTGTCTTGCAGCATGCTCAGTTTGGTGCCTGGGCTTGGCAGGTCTTCGGTTTGTATGCGCCGCTGAGGCATAAAGCGTTCAGGTAAGTGTGCATAGTTAAATACCGAAATACGATCTGGGCTTAATTCAATTATGTGTTGCAGGGTTTCTCTGAAGCCGCTGCGATTTTGCAGTGGTAGGCCATATATTAAATCGATGTTGATGGATTTAAAGTCTAGCGCTCGGGCTTGGTCTAGCGTGTGCGCTGTCATAGAAAGAGGCTGAATGCGATTTACTGCTTTTTGCACAGCAGGATCGACATCTTGAACGCCGAGGCTTACGCGATTGAAACCAATGCTTTTTAGATGAGCTAGGGTGTCGGCTTGTAATTCACGTGGATCGATTTCGATGGAAAAATCTCGATCTTCTGTTTTGGACAAACGAAAATGGGCCGCCAGCTTGTCCATTAAGCTCGACATTTCTTTATGACTTAAAAAGGTAGGTGTGCCGCCACCAAAGTGAAGCTGGTCGACGTAGCGTTGATCGTCATAACCTTGTGCGCGCAATTCGATTTCACGAAATAATGCATCTAGATAGGGTTTTGATCTTTCGCGGCGCTTGGTGATGACCTTGTTGCATGCACAGTAATAACAAACGTGGGCGCAAAATGGTATGTGAACATACAAAGAAAGCCCTTCGTCTTGCTTGTGGCTGTCAGTGCGTGCGCGCTCATACTGCTCGATTGTAAAATCCGGCTTGAATTGAAGGGCCGTTGGGTACGATGTGTAGCGAGGGCCGGATTTATCATGACGTTTAATGAGATCAATATCCCATTGAATGTTGGATTGAAGGCTCATGTGTGACCTGCGTAAAAATAGTTATCTCTATGCTAGCAAGCCAAGGGGGGAGGGATATTGCTTTAGGTCAAGCCAGTTAAGAATCCTCAACTGGCTTGGTGTGACTTTTCAGAAATAACTTTTCATCGGCACGCTGCACCATTTGCCGCCAGCACAGATGGCTTTCACCCATAAGCGGTGTTTGATGCGATTCACTTTGCGCTCTTTTGGCCCCATCATTTGTAAGCTGGCAAGGGTTTGAGCATTAGGGTAGATGGTGGGGTCGGATAGGATTTCAGTGTCTACAAATTTCTGCGCATCCAGCATGGGTGTTGGATAGGCGGTGTAGTTAGAGTTTTGAGCGGATACCTTCGCCGACATCATGTAATCAATAAACGTATAAGCCATATCTTTATTTGGTGCGTTTTTAGGGATGGCCATGATGTCAATCCACATGGCGGCGCCTTCTTTAGGGATGACGTACTCAAGATTTTTGTTGCTGTCCATTTCCGTTAAAATATCACCAGAGTAACCAACACCCAGGCAGATTTTATTTTCACGAAGATCGTCTGTGTATTGTGTGCTGTGTAAGTAGTTGATGTCCGCAATGGTTTCCTTTAATAGCTGGCCTGCGGCCTGTAGCTCAGCTTTTGAACTTGTATTGACTGAGTAGCCCAAATACTTAAGTGCTGCGGCAAAGATCTCATCTCGCTCGTTGACTAGGCCAATGCCGCATTGCGCGATTTTTTTACGATATTGCTCATCAAATAATAATGCCCATGAATGGTTGCTGGAATCGATGCCGACTTTTTTCAGGGCTTTCGCGTTAATGCCAATACCTGTGGTGCCCCACATGTAAGGAATGGTATAGACGTTACCGTTATCTAATAGCTCAAGGCCAGACATGACCACGGGGTTTAAGCTGCTAAAGTTTTGAAAGCGGTTTTTATCCAAGGGAATAATAAGATCATTGTCAGCCATGATTTGAATAATGGCTGACGCTGGGAAGATGACATCGTATTCATTGGATGGGTTGAAGAACAGCTCAGTAAACTCATCCACACTGTTGAATTCAGAGTATTCAATGGTCACGTCGTTGGCTTGTTCAAATGCGGTAATGGCATCAGGGTCTATGTATTCCCCCCAGTTTAAAACCTTAAGGGTTTGTGGAGCGCTATGGGCGACATTTGCAAATAGTGATGTGATGAGAGCGAGCGATGCGAGCATCCCTAAAAATGAGTTCATGGTTGTCTCTGTTGTGGTTTGTAATTCGGTTATTTCGGTGCAGGTTTCGCCGTTTAAGGGTGATTTTGTGCATGCGATAAAATATTTGGATTGTCTATCATATGCGCCAAAAAAAGATATAACCCTTGGGGGATATATTGTTGAAAATCCGCATATTTATTCGGTTTTCTGTGATGCAATTCCGTATTGCTAGCTTGTGTCGGTGAGTGAGGTGTTAGCGGTTTGATGACAGGTAGTGCTCAATAAAAGCAGTTTGCTTGTACTAATAATCAATTTAGATCCACTCTTGTAAAATGGCCGTAAAAACACAGGTCACAGATAAAAATCCTAGAATGCACTTACAGATGTTTGACGGCTTACTAAAAGCCAGCATATATTGCTCATTCAAGGCGGCTTATGGGAGAGGGCGGTGCAAATTCAGGAACAGCAATTACAGGCTTACCACGTGTATGTCTCCGGTAAGGTGCAAGGGGTGTACTATCGAGCCTCTACCGCAAAAAAGGCGCAGTCGTTAGGGTTGTCCGGCTGGGTGAAGAATTTAGCGGATGGTCGTGTTGAGTTATTCGCGCAAGGCCCAAGTGAGCCCTTGGATAAACTCATTACTTGGTGCAAAAAAGGCCCAGTATTGGCCAAAGTGAGCAACCTTGAGTGTGAGCTGGCGCAAGTTGACGCGAATATGGCGCACTTCGTGGTCATGCGCTGACTTTCTTGTGAGCCCCTTGGCTGTTAGTCTAGAGTCATCTTTCATAACGACAAAATAATAATAATGAAGCCTCAAACTTTATCTCGCCTAATCATCATTTTCACTTTATTGCCACTTGCCCTAGTTGGGTGTAGTTCGATGCCTGGAGCGCTGGAAGGTAATGATCTTAGCCACCTGAGTTTGCGTGATAAGCGCATGGCGGATAACAAAGTGAAGGTGCTTGCGACACAACCAAAAGCCAGTAGCGCCTTGGGTAAGGTGAGTTCTAAGCGCTGCCAAAGCTCTATGTTTAGCGAAGCACCTGAAGAAAAAACCTTATTGGTGGATATGAAAGCAGAAGCTTATCGCTTAGGTGCCAATGCCATTAGCGATGTAAAAATTGTGCAACAAGGGGCTATGGGTGAAGGGTGTTGGAATGTGTTCAGTGCAACGGCCAATATGTTGGTGGTTGAGTGACCTAGTTAATTTGCAGAATGTGAATGATTAAGCCAGCTTATGCTGGCTTTTTTGTGCCTGCGTTTTGCTCTAAACCGTTTCGTAGCCCTTGGGTGCTTTTCCTTGAATGTAGAACGCAAACGCCAGAATTTCAGCCACCAAACGATACAGCTCGGGTGGGATGTTATCGCCAATACTCAGGCTGCTGAGTTGCTCGAGTAATTCGGGGTTTTCATAGATTGGGATGCCTGCCTCGAGTGCAAGGTTAACCAGTTCGTTTGCTTGCTCGCCAAAACGTCGCTCGCTAATGAGCGGTGCGTTGCCGCCATCATAGAATAATGCCAGAGCCTGTTCGATCTCATGATTTGGGATGTGATCATTCATTTCAAATCAGCCTTATGTGTGTACATCAATTAACGATTGCTGGATTGGGTTATTAAGTGGCTTGGGTGCCCCGTGTTTAGTATTGATTTGATCTACTTTGAATCCGGCATTTTCTAGTTTGTATTTGATTATCGGGATATTTTCGTTCAGCTGCTTGAGTTGCTCTGCTTGGTTGGCCCAAAGTGTCAGGCCGAGTTGTTCTTGTTTTAGGTGGCTCTCAATGGCAAAGGCGTTGTTTGTATTTTGAGCAAAGCGCAAAATTAAATGCCAGCCCGTAATCTTATCCTGATCGATTTGTTCGGTGGATTGTTGTTTGCATTCAAACTCACACCATTGCACATGGCTCTGTTGAACAAAAGGCAAGGATAATTGAAATTGAGTGGTGTCACTTTGACCCTGCCATAAACGATTTTGAATTTGGTCGTGGGTCAGCTTGGATAGATTTTGATTGATATTTATTAACTGTCTTAATAGGTTGATATCGCTGCTTTCGCTATCCGATTGCATAAGGCTGTTGAGTAAAGCTGATAGTGTCTGTTGGAGTTGAGGTTGGGGGCTTAAAGCTCTCGGCCATAGGGGTTCACCTTGTCCGTTAGGATTTTGTTTAGGTGCCATTAGTAGTGTTAGCCATTGACTCAAGTCTTGAAAGGTTTTGATGCCGGAAGCGCTATCTTGACCGCCTTGTGCAAGTCCGGGCCAATGCGGAATAAAATTATCTTTTTGATGTGAAAGGCGAGTATTTAGCTGCTCCATTAACGCATGCTGATTTTGAATGAGCCAAGTTTTGTGGTCGGAATTTAAGCTGTTGGCCTGAGGATTTGAGGTTTGGGGTGTCGAGCTCGGGTTGTTACTGACAGGTTGCGAGTTGTGTTTAAGTGAGCCCACTGACAAACCTAATGCAAGGTTGTTTGTGATGGCGGCTTTTGATTGCGGTGTAACAGGTATCGATTCAGGGTGAGCACTTTTTGGTTTGTCTAATTTTTGCTGAAACAAAGCTACCCATTTTTGAATGTTTTGCTCTACCTGAGCCATTTTTTTACTCATACCCATATCGCCATTGTTGTTTTGGCTGGTGCTTGGCTCAGTGCTGTGCTGATGGGGTTGTGCTGTCTTGGCTGATGGTTGGCTGTTCAGTAGCTGTGCAAGTTTAGACTCTAGATTGTGCCCGCTATTGGAAAGCGCCTTTTGTAGGGTGTTGATGTTGGGTGTTTGCTCGCTTTTTAGTGTGCTATTGGGTGGTGGAGTTAAATAATTAGCCAGTTGGTTTGGTTTGCTTGAACCTTGATGGTTATCAATAAGTGGAATAGGGGTTGGGATAAAATTCTGCCCCATAAATTGGCTGCGAAATTGATTGAGTAAAATAGCGGGTTGTGCGGTCTGAAGGCTTAGCTTGCCCTGTGTGTTTTGGGTGAGTAGTACTTGTGTATTGGGTGTCAGAGGGCGTTCAGACAAAATATTAATTGGCCCTTTAACACTTAATAATTTAATTAATACCAGTTTTAGGGTTTCCGGTAAGGGTGATGAGCTGGTTAGATTTTGCGCGATATTGCCCAGGTTCAGCTTCTCGCTGATACCGCCACTGATGTTGCTTTGTGGGGTGTTAAGTGTTTGCCCTTGAAGTTGGGCGAGTTGTCTTAAAACCTGCTGATTCTGGCTGGGTGGCAGTGCTTGGCTGGATTCCACTTTGGCCCAGGTGTTAATTAATGCTTGAATAGAGCCCGATGTTTTATCAGGCTTGGCTGCACCGGCAGCGCTCGTCTGGGAGGCGCTGGTGGGGGTTGAGAGTTTGCTCGACGTGTTTGGTTTGCTAGGTAGTTTCATTAAACCGTCAATATTTCAGGAATCTGCCGTAAATGCTCGTTATTTTGTATATAATGCCGCGCGCACTTGGCTGGCGGTTATGTGTTTTATCGGCCAGATTCGCGTTGAATTAAGATAATAGTATAGAGGTTGTGATTAAAAACCTCATGAATTAGGAGCCTTTGTGTCTCACTTAGACAAACAAAAAGCAGATAATGCGTTGCCTAGCCTGTTAAGTGGCCAGGACCTTTATTGCGAGCGCGATGATCGCGTATTGTTTGATGGGCTGAGCTTTGACTGGCATAAAGGACAAATCGTGCGTATTTCCGGTGCTAATGGTTCAGGTAAAAGCACGCTCATTCGCATTTTGCTTGGCTTAAGTGCCTCTTATGAGGGGCAATTGTTTTTTTCTGGCCGGCCCATGAAACACGCTACTTACGATTTTCGAAATGCGCTTTTGTATCTTGGGCATCAAGTGGGTATTAAAACCAGTCTCTCACCAGAAGAGAATTTAAATTGGTTGTGCCCTCAAGCGAATCGAAGTGAGGTTTATCAGGCCTTGGAAAAAGTTGGCCTAAAAGGCTTTGAAGATGTATTGGCCAGCGGCTTATCAGCTGGCCAGCAACGTCGAGTGGCCCTTGCCCGCTTGTATCTTGAAGATAAAACCATCTGGATTCTCGACGAGCCCTTTACCGCCATTGATAAAGACGGGGTAGCTCAGCTCGAGCAGCGTATTATTGAGCATGCGCAGGCCGGCGGTTTAGTGATACTAACCACTCACCATCAGTTGGCGGTGGATGTGGAAGAAGTGGCTCTGGGTGAGTTTACTTCTAGTGTCCACGCTACCAAACACCATGAGACAGGGGAGGCGCAATAAATGTTTGCATCCTCTTCGCTCATGGCATTATTCAAACGTGACCTGTTAATCGCCTTTCGCAATCGCGGTGAGTTACTCAACCCGCTTATGTTCTTTTTAATGGTGGCCAGTTTGTTTCCTTTGGCGGTAACACCGGATCCAAAATTTTTGGGGTTAATTGCACCGGGTATTATTTGGGTGGGGGCGCTTTTGGCCACCTTGCTGTCTTTGGATTTGATGTTTAAAAGTGATTATGACGACGGCAGTCTTGAGCAAATTATATTGCAGCCCCAGCCCACCTTGTTGTTCGTATTAGTGAAGACCTTATTGCATTGGTTGATGGCCGGTTTACCCCTAACGCTCATGGCCCCTTTGTTAGGTGTGATGCTGGCGTTACCTGAAGGCGGTTATGTGCCCTTAGTGCTGAGTTTATTGCTGGGTACACCCACTTTGAGTTTATTGGGTTCCATTGGTGCTGGATTAACCGTTGGGTTGAAAAAAGGCGGCATGCTGATGCCTTTATTGATCCTTCCTTTGTATATTCCCGTACTTATATTTGCAGCCAGCTCTGTTCAGGCGGGCATTGATGGTAATACGTATACGGGGCATTTAGCATTTTTAGGCGCGTATTTAGCTCTTATGTTGGTGTTGGCGCCGGTTGCCAGTGCAGCTGCGTTGAAGATCTCTATCGCTCGCTGACGCGCCATTTGGTTTTTGTTGAATTTTGTTTATTAAGGTCGTTTAACATGTGGTCTGCACTTAAAAGACTCTACCATCAATTGGGGTCGCCCAAATGGTTTTACGAAATTACCAGCCGCTGGTCACCGTGGTTTTTATGGATCGGGACCGCGCTTACGCTAGTGGGTGTGATATGGGGTCTTGCATTTGCCCCAGCGGATTACCTGCAAGGGAATAGCTTTCGGATTATTTACATTCATGTGCCGGCGGCTTTATTAAGCCAAAGCGCTTATATCATGATGGCCGTGGCTGGGCTGGTGGGTCTGGTTTGGAAAATGAAAATGTCCTTTGTAGTGGGGAAAACCATTGCGCCCATTGGAGCCAGTTTAGCGGTGATTGCCTTGGTGACCGGTGCCATCTGGGGTAAGCCTACTTGGGGAACATGGTGGGTTTGGGATGCTCGTTTAACCTCTATGTTAATTTTGTTGTTTTTGTATATGGGTGTAATGGCGATTTATAACGCCATTGAAAGTGAAGAAATGGCCAATAAAGCCGCTGCGGTTTTGGCTTTGGTGGGCAGCATAAATATCCCGATTATTAAATACAGTGTGGAGTGGTGGAATACCCTGCACCAGCCGGCCACGATCACGCTGACGAAAAAACCCACCATGGCACCTGAAATGTTTATTCCTTTGGTGCTGACCATTATTGGTTTTTATTGTTGGTTTGCGGTTTGGGTGTTTGCTCGCACCCGCAATGAAATTTTATGGCGCGAACGTCGAACTAAATGGGTAAAAAGCCTTCTTAGCATGGGAGCAAATCGCTGATGTTTTTTGATAGCTTCACAGAATTCATGCATATGGGCGGTCATGGGATCTTTGTTTGGTTAAGTTACGGTATCACTTGCTTAATTATTGCTCAGAATTTCGTTGCCCCTATGCTTACACGAAAAAAAATTATTAAAGATATTGAGCGCCAGATGCGCCGGGAGCAGAAGTAATGCATCCACAACGTAAACAGAAACTCTTCATTATTCTCTTCATGCTCTGCGGGATTGCACTGGCTGTGGGCTTGATGTTGGTTGCACTGAAAGAAAACATTAATTTGTTTTATACCCCGACACAAATTGCAGCAGGTGAAGCGCCGATCAATCGAACCATTCGTGCTGGCGGTATGGTGGTGGAAGGCAGTGTGAGCCGAGTCAAAGAGGGTTTGACCGTAAGCTTTGGTGTAACCGATGGAAAAGACATTATCACTATTGAGTTTGATGGCATTTTGCCGGATTTATTCAGAGAGGGTCAGGGCATCGTGGCACTTGGTCAGCTTAATGAGAATAATGTATTTATCGCCTCAGAAGTGCTAGCGAAGCACGATGAAAATTACATGCCGCCTGAAGTGGCTGACGCCCTAGAAAAGGCACATAACAAGGGCCAAGACGATGTTAAAAGCGCACGTTACTGATTGGGGAGTGAAAAAATAATGTTGCCTGAACTAGGTCATTTTGCGCTGATTTTAGCGCTGGTATTTGCCTGTTTGCAAAGTGTGGTGCCGTTTGTGGGTACCGCAACTGGGCGCACATCTTTGATGGTTATGAGTCGACCATTAAGTTGGGGGCAGTTTCTATTTCTTTTGATTTCGTTTATTGCTCTGGCGGTGAGTTTTGTAAACGATGATTTTTCTGTGGCGTACATCGCCAATAACTCAAATAGCTTATTGCCGGTTCAATATAAGATCAGTGCGGTTTGGGGTTCCCATGAAGGTTCATTACTTTTGTGGGTTTTATTATTGAGTGCATGGACCATTGCGGTAAGTATTTTCTCTCGCAATCTACCTATTGATATTCTTGCTCGTGTGTTGGGTATCATGGGGTTAATCAGTGTTGGTTTTATACTGTTTACCTTATTTACCTCTAACCCATTTGAGCGCATTTTACCGAATATTCCATTAGACGGTCAGGACCTAAACCCGTTACTTCAAGACTTTGGTTTAATTGTGCACCCGCCAATGTTGTACATGGGATATGTAGGGTTTTCGGTGGCGTTTGCGTTTGCCATTGCCGCTTTATTAAGTGGCCGTTTGGATGCGGCTTGGGCCCGTTGGTCTCGTCCTTGGACAACCGTGGCTTGGGCGTTTTTAACAGCGGGTATCGCCTTAGGTAGCTGGTGGGCATATTACGAACTTGGCTGGGGTGGCTGGTGGTTCTGGGACCCAGTTGAAAATGCGTCATTCATGCCTTGGTTAGTGGGCACGGCATTGATCCACTCCTTAGCGGTAACTGAAAAGCGCGGTGCGTTCAAAAGTTGGACGGTTCTTTTAGCGATTTTTGCCTTTAGCTTAAGTTTATTAGGCACCTTCTTAGTTCGTTCTGGTGTGTTAAACAGTGTGCATGCGTTTGCCACGGATCCGGATCGCGGCTTGTTTATTTTGGCCTTGTTGATCATCAGTATTGGCGGCTCGTTATTAATTTATGCACTCAAGGCCCCAACGGTTGTGGCGCGGGTTAGTTTTTCGTGGGTGAGTAAAGAAAGCTTCTTATTATTAAATAATGTGTTGTTAGTGGTCGCTGCCGCCATGGTTTTACTGGGTACCTTGTATCCCATGGTTGCAGATTACTTTTTTGATCAAAAAATCAGTGTGGGTGCGCCGTTTTTTAACCTGTTCTTTGTGCCGCTTATGTCGGTGTTGATGCTGTTTATCAGCTTGGGCTTTATTAGCCGCTGGAAGAAAACAGATAGTAAATGGTTGGCGTCCCAGCTTTGGCCTGCTGCTGCATTTACGGTTATTTTATCTTTGGTGTTCCCATTTATTTACGGTGTGCATTACACCTGGCAAATTATTGTGGGTGTTGCGCTAAGTGCCTGGGTCATTAGCTCAACATTATTGGATGTATACCGTAAGGCCAGTGTGAAAGGGGGCTTATGGGCGGGGCTTAAAAAATTAAGTCTAAGTTATTACGGCATGATTTTAGCTCATATGGGTGTCGCGGTGACGGCCATGGGTATTTGTATTGTGAGTAATTACACGCAAGAGCACGATATTCGCGTAGAGCCGGGTGATACCGTTGATGCGTCGGGTTATCACTTTATTTTTGATGGTGTACAAAAAGTAAAAGGCCCGAACTACATTGCTGATGAAGGTCGGATTCGTGTGTTCTATAACGATGAATATGAAACCACCATGAAGCCACAAAAACGTCATTATAAAGTGCAGCGTAACATCATGACNGAAGCCGATATTGATGCAGGTTTATTTCGTGATTTATATGTGGCNNTAGGNGAGCAATTAGAAGGCGATGCATGGGCNGTGCGCATTCATTACAAACCTTATGTTCGTTGGTTGTGGTTAGGCGCTATTTTTATGTCCCTTGGTGGTATCTTAGCTGTTTGTGATAAGCGTTATCGCTTATCCCGTACTCGCACTTCTAACTAAGTAGGGTTGATTATGAAACGTTGGGCGTTATTTATCCCCTTTATTACGTTTACGCTGTTAGGTTTTTTACTGTGGCGTGGGCTTTACCTTGACCCGAAAGATATTCCTTCGGCCTTGGTTGATAAACCCTTCCCTGAGTTCTCTTTGCCAACCCTAATAGGTGAAGAGTTAAAAACTCAAAGTAGTCTTGAAGGTGAAGTGACTCTGGTCAATGTGTGGGGCACCTGGTGTATCAGTTGCAAAGTCGAGCATCCATTTTTAGTTGAACTTGCTGAACGCGGCGTGCGCATTATTGGTGTGAATTACAAAGACGAAAATGATGCGGCACGTAAATGGCTGGTGGACCTTGGGAATCCTTATGAGTATTCAGTTGATGATGTGGACGGCACGCTTTCCATGGACTTAGGTGTGACCGGTGCGCCTGAAACGTTTTTTGTGGATGCCAAGGGTGTGATTCGTTATAAGCATCAAGGGGTTATCACGCAAGGTACCTGGGCACCGCTAGAAAAGATTTGGTTGTCATTGGTTGATGAATCAAAGCAGGCGGTGAATCCATGATGAAATATAGCGTGTTATTGCTGTCGTTCTTTTTCAGTCAATGGTCATTAGGGATAGTGGGTGGCCATGAATATGTGTTTGATGATGGTGACGAGGTTCAGAATGAAACCCGTGCCCAGTTATTCGAAAAACTCGCAGTTGAGTTACGTTGCCCTAAGTGCCAAAACCAAAACCTTGCTGACAGTAACGCCATGATTGCAGGTGATCTTCGCCGTGAACTATATGAGCAGGTGAAATCGGGTAATGACGGCGAGTCGATCATCAATTTTATGGTGGACCGTTACGGTGAGTTTGTTTTATACCGCCCGAAAATGAATACCATGACCTATGTTTTATGGTTTGGCCCAGTTGCATTGCTGCTTGTTGGATTGGTTTGCTTGGTTTTTATCGTACGTAAGCGCAAACAAAATAATGCGCTTACCGATGATTTTTCACAGGAGCAGCAAAAGCGTTTGAATGAATTATTAGAAAAAGACAAAGGGGATGACCATGTTTAGTTTATGGTTAGGGATAGGCGTATTACTTGTATTAGCCATTCTGGTGATGTGCTTACCTTTGTTTGTTTCGCTGCGCGGCAGTGAACTAAAAAGACAAGACAGTAACGTTGTGATTTATAAATCACAGTTAAGTGATTTAGAGGCTGATTTAGAATCTGGCAGAATCGGTGCGGCTGAATATGAAAGCTTAAGCCAAGAAATCAAATTAAATCTTTTGGTGGATACACAGGATCAAGAAGACAGCTCAGGCGATACGCAATCGACAGAGTCAAATAAAGGCGGGTGGTTAATTGTGCCATCGGTTGTTTTGATTGCGGTTGTGAGCCTTGGTTTGTATGTGAAGTTAGGTGCGGAAAATGAACTGGCTATTACTCAGTTGTTACAGAGCAGTGGCCAAGCCAATTTCAGTGAGGACGATGCCCTTGAGTTAATCGAGCGACTGGACGTGCAAACCCAGCAAATACCTGATGACATTGAAATGTGGTACCTGTTGGGTCGTTTGAATTTTGATATGGGGCGTTTTGATCAAGCGGTGGTTGGGTTTACTCAGGCTTTACAGTTATTGCCTGTGGATTCTAGGCAGGATCAGGCGGTTGCAATGGCACAACTGGCGCAAGCCCAGTTTTTTGCCAATGACCGTAAATTGGATGCGGCCACAGAGTCATTGCTTAAAGATGTTTTGTCGATTAATCCTAACGACGAAACTTCTTTAGGTTTGTTGGGTGTTTCAGCTTTCGACGCTGAACGTTTTGTGGAAGCGGTTGGTTATTGGCAGCGTTTGATCAGCATGATGCCATTTTCTAATCCAAATGCAGCGGCCATACAAGGCGGAATCGATAAAGCCCTTGAACGTATGTCAGAAGAAGATCGTGCACAAATTCAGGAGAAACAAGCCGCGGTTACGCCAGCCGTGATTCAGGTTACGGTTAATATTGCGCAAGAAATGGTGTCTAAATTACCGAAAGATGCGGATTTGTTTGTTTTGGCAAAAGCGGAAAACGGCCCACCTATGCCGTTAGCCGTTCAGCGTCTCAATGTGAGTCAGTGGCCAGTCACGGTAACACTAGATGATTCAATGGCCATGATGCCCGCGCTGCGTTTAAGCCAGTTTGAAAAAGTCATCATTACTGCCCGTATTAGTAAGAGCGGTGTGGGTAATGCGAAGCCTGGTGACCTTGAAGGCAGTAGTGCAGTGATTAGTAGTCAAACCAAGCGAGTTTCATTTCAAATAAATGAAGTCGTTAAATAGGTTGTTATAAGTGGGTTATAACGCCAACGCCCCGCGTAAACCGTTTCTAGCGAAGGGCAGCCACGTTAAGCGCTGCGATGATTGCATGATGGCTGAGGGTTATTGCATTTGTGATAATCGTAGCATCATGCGGCAAGATCAGGGGCGTGCTGTGCACATCTGCTTGTTGATGCACAAAGAAGAGAGCTACAAGCCCAGTAATACCGGTCGTTTGATTGAGCATGTTTTGCCCGATTACAGCCATCGATTTTATTGGCATCGTACGCAGCCGGATCCTGAGTTCATACGTTTACTTAAAAACCCTAAGTTCCAACCTTACATTATTTTTCCCGGTGATCGTGGCGGCTATGAAGAGCGTGTTGTTGAGCGCGCTAAAGAAGATGATGGCAAAATTCCATTGTTTATCATTCTCGATGGCAGCTGGCGACAAGCAGGGCGTATGTTTCGCTTAAGTGGATATTTACAATCTTTGCCGGTTTTACCGCTGAATACTCAGCGTCATAGCCAATATAAGTTACGCAAAGCGCCGGATGAGTTTCATTTATGCACGGTGGAAGTGGCCATTGAGCTGTTAATTCAGCATGGCCAAGAGCAGGCGGGTAACGCACTAAGTGCGTATTTTGATGTCTTTAATCTGCGTTACTCACAGTCGCGACGCCAGCAGAAATTAGACTGATGTAACGGCGATTGTTTATCGACAGGCCAGTTTGAAGATATGCAGTATTTCTTGACTGGCCTGCTCTAAATCTTGTTTTTCTAAGTGTCCCCTTAAGCCATCAAGACTTGCCAGTAGCAGTTTTGCCAGTTTTCTGGGTGTCACTTTAATCTGACTCAGTGATATTTCGCTTTTTAACTGGGCTTTGTCCAGTGTTTCACACAGCATGTCTTCGATACCTTGTCTTGCCTCATTGAAGATGTCTTCGGCTACGTGTTGTACGTGGTACTTCAAATCGTTGAGGATATATTGGTCGCTGACCTCATCGAATGTGGGTTTTAGCCAAGTTTGCATGATTAGGTGAATCGTTTCCCAGCACTCAAGGTTTTTAGCGAGAATGGGCTGACAGGCATGATTGGCTTGTTGCTGAAAGCAATGAAAAACCTGACGAAATGCATCATCTTTATTTTTGAAATATTTATGCACAGTGGCCCTAGAATAGCCTGAATATTGGCTAATAAGGGTCATATTGCTGGCTTTGTAGCCATGTCTAAAAAAGCATTGTCTGGCACTGGCGAGCACTTTTTGCTCGGTATTTGTGGTCAATGTTGTTACCTAGTGGGTCATTGTTGCAAATCTAGATAGGTGTTTTACCTGCCACATCTATCTAATTGACAGATTAACACTATGTGTAAACCTGTCAATGTGCTACAAATACGCCCCAAAGTTCGTATGCTGGTCGAAGAGTCAGTCGCGACTATGCTTAGATGGAATAACTTGGAGATAAACACATGGGATATAAGGGTTCTTTTTTTGCCCTATTGATCATAACCGCGTTAATAGGTTGTGGTAATAGTGATGACGTTGAACAGGTACAAGAAAAGGCGGTTGTGGTTCAATTGGCCGAAGTCAGAGACGCGACCACTGAGCATGAATTTACCTTTCCCGCTAAGGTTATGGCCAAAACCACGGTTGATCTGGCTTTCCGAGTAAGTGGGCGCTTAGAATCTGTGAATTTACCTGAAGGTAAGACCATCAAAAAAGGTCGTGTCATTGCTCGATTAGAGCCTGAGCCATTTGAGCGAGCTGTTCGCATGGCTGAAGTGAAAGTGAAGCAGGCGAGTTTAGAACTTAAGCGTGTTAAAGCCATCGCGACAAAAGGCATTGGCTCAGAAAAGTCCGTTGATAATGCAGAAGTGAATTATGAGTTGGCGGAGATTGAGCTTGAAAATGCAAAAGCTAATCTTGAATACAGTGTCTTAAAAGCGCCGTTTAATGCCATGGTGTCTAAGCGCTTAATTGAAAATAAAGGCTTTATTAATCCCGGCGCTCCCATTGCACGTTTACAAGATTTATCACGCATTCATTTTAAATTTGATATTCCTGAGCGTCTAGTGAGTCAGTACAGCCGCTCTCAAGTGGCTAAGGCATCAGCTTACATCGATGGTGCTATCGATAAAGACTTTGATATTGAATACGTTGAATACTCAACTGAACCTGATCCTGTTAGCCAAACCTATGAAGTGGTTTACGCCATGGATGCATTGAAAGGGGTTGAAATTACGCCTGGGGTTCGAGCAACGGTAACGTTAAAAGGCAGCGATGCCACTATGCCATCTGTACTGGGTGTGCCTGTGAGTGCATTGGTTACCGCTGCTGACAATACGATGTTCGTTTGGGTGTTTGACGAAAGCACGCAACGTATTCGTCGTCAGGTTGTGACGGTTGGACCTATGGTTGAAGGTTGGGTTGCTGTGCTTTCTGGTTTGGAGAAAAACCAGAAAGTGGTATCCGCCGGTGTGACACAAATGAAAGAAGGGCTGCTTGTTCGCCCTTTTAATATGCAGTAAGGGGCGCTGTTATGGATATTGCAAAAGCCTCCATCCGCACGCCAGTGAATACCTGGCTGCTGGTTGTCATCTGTTTTATTGGTGGTTTGATCGGCTTAGGTGAAATTGGCCGATTGGAAGACCCATCTTTTACCATCAAGCAGGCTATGGTCATTACTGCTTACCCCGGTGCTAGTGCTGAACAAGTAGAAAGAGAAGTAACTGAGCCGCTTGAAACTGCGATTCAGCAAATGTCACAGGTGGATTCTGTTAATTCAGTTTCTAAGCCTGGTGTGTCTGAAATTACTGTTGAAATGAAACCCACATTTGATGGAACTCAGCTGCCTCAGATTTGGGATGAGTTACGTAAGCGTATGTCGGATGCGCAAAATTCTTTGCCTACGGGTGTGAGGCCGATCCGCGTTGTAGATGATTTTGGTGATGTGTATGGCTTATATTACGCGTTAACCGCCCCGGATTTTACTCCTTACCAGTTGCGTGAGTTCTCTCGTATTATTCGACGTGACTTGTTAACCGTACCAAATGTGACAAAAGTGGCCGTTGAAGGGGTGTTGAAGCAGCAAATTACGGTGCATATCGATACATCCCAATTGGCTAACCTTGGTATCTCTTTGCCTGATGTTAAAAATGCACTGGCTTATAGTCTACGCCCATACGGCAGCGGTCGATTGCACATTGATGGTCAGCGCATTCGAATTCCTGTGGGCGGCGTTGAATCCCATGTGGATGCCATTGAGAATATTACCCTGGGTTTACCTGGCTCCACCAGTCAAATTCGAATCAAAGACATTGCTCAAGTGACGTTTGATGTGGTGGATATTCCCGATATCCTAATTCGTCATAATGGCCAGCCTGCTATTACCCTGGCGGTAGCTGCGAACATTGAAGCCAATGTGGTCGAAGTGGGTGTGGCGGTTCGTCAGCAAATTGATGAGATTTTATCTAACCTGCCAGCTGGGATTATTCTTCAACCTATTTATGATCAGGCCCAAGTGGTAGATGAAGCCGTGGGTGGTTTTATCACGAATCTCATTATGTCAGTTGCCGTGGTGATTGCGACCTTGTGTTTATTCATGGGTTGGCGTGCCGGTGTGGTTGTTGGTGCGGTTTTGTTATTAACCGTTCTAGGTACCATCTTAGTCATGTGGCTGTATGGGTTAAACCTTCAGCGAATTTCACTGGGTGCGTTGGTTATTGCCATGGGGATGCTGGTAGATAATGCCATTGTGGTGGCAGAAGGCATGATGCTGCGTATGCAAAGAGGCTACAAAGCATTAGAAGCTTCAAGTTATGTGGTTAAGCAAACACAGTGGCCATTATTAGGCGCAACGGCCATTGGTATTGCAGCCTTTTCTGGTATTGGTTTATCAAACGATGCCACGGGTGAGTTTCTGTTTTCTTTGTTTGCCGTGATTTTAATTTCATTGTTTCTTTCTTGGATTTTAGCCATTACGGTTGCCCCTTTATTTGGCTCTTACTTTTTCCAAGTGGGTGATGCAGGTGACCATGAGAGCTTCTCCAGTTCTTTGCATAAAACTTATAAGCGTTATTTATTAATGGCCCTTAAGCATCGTGGTCGAACGGTTTGGATGTTAGTCGGTGTGACGTTAATTAGTTACATGAGTTTTGGACTTGTGAAACAAGGTTTTTTCCCGGCTTCCAATACACCGATTTATTACGTGCATTACTGGGGACCGCAGTCTCGTGATATTCGCGAAACCGCTCAGTTTATGGAGCAAGCAGAAGGGTTTGCTTTGGAGTATGACGAAGTGCAAGCGGTTACCTCGTTTGTGGGTAAGGGGGCAGCGCGTTACACCTTGACGTATGCACCTGAGCAAGCCAATGAAAGCTATGGTGTGATGATCATTCGTACTCAGGAGCGTGACCAGATTCCTGCTCTTATAGAGCAATTAACCGCACGCTTGCAAGACAATGATCCGGATGCGCGAATCTATAATACCCGAGTGATCTTTGGCCCAGGTGTGGGTGCTAAGTTAGAGGCCCGTTTTATGGGGCCGGATCAAACAGTTCTTCGTCAGCTTGCACAAGAGGCGGAAAATATCTTTAAGCAAGATGGCGAGCTATTAGATATTCGTCAAAACTGGCGCCAAAAAGAGCTGATTCTCGTACCGCAGTATGATGAATATGCTGCTGGTGTGGCTGGGGTGACTCGTGCGGACTTTTCTGATGCGGTGCAATTTTCAAGTAACGGTTTAGAGCTGGGTAAATTACGCGACGGTGACTACAGCTATAACATTATTGCTAAAGCCAAAACACCACATGAAACCTCGCAAGAGACGGATCAATTGCAGCAGTTACAAGATGCCTTGGTTTGGAGTCAATATCAGCGTAGCTATGTGCCGGTTCGTCAAATTAGTCCGAAGATGCAAGTGGAGTCCGAAGGCGTACTCATATATCGACGAGATCGGATTCGTACGGTCAGTGTTTATGCTGAGCCTGGTACAAATGATACAGCGGCTTCTGCATTGAGCCGTATTCGCCCTAAAATTGAAGCGCTAAAACTGCCGGATGGTTATAGCATTGAGTGGGGTGGTGAATATGAGAGTGCGGGTAAAGCGCAAAAAGCGTTAGGCAGTGGCTTACCACTTGGCTTTTTAGTTATGATTTTAATCACTATCTTTTTGTTTGGTACCGTGCGGGAACCTTTGATTATTTGGTTGATTGTCCCCATGGCGGTATGTGGTGTGGTAGCAGGGTTATTGATTGCTGACTTGCCATTCGGGTTTATGTCACTACTCGGCTTTTTAAGTTTATTTGGTATGTTGATTAAAAACGCCATTGTCTTGATTGAAGAAATTGATATTCAAATAGAAACGGGTATGGATAAATTTGAGGCCATTGTGGAGGCGAGCTTAAGCCGTTTGCGCCCGGTATCATTGGCCGCCATTACTACAATTTTAGGTATGGCACCTTTGCTGACCGATGCTTTCTTTGCGGATATGGCGGTGACTATCATGGGTGGTTTAGCCTTTGCGACCATTCTGACCATGATTGCGGTGCCGGTGTTGTACAGCTTGTTTTACAAGATAAAGGCAAACTCATAGCGTAACACTTTGATTAAATGTTAAATTTAAAAGGTCGCTTAGCGGCCTTTTTTATTGTCAGTTGTTTGTGTGAGGAAATGATATGTCGGCCCATGAGAAAATCACATACGTTGAGTTGCCAGCCAGCGATTTGGAAAAAGTGAAAACTTTCTTCACTCAAGTATTTGCTTGGAAGTTCACGGATTATGGAACGGAATATACGGCTTTTACCTATTCAGGAATTGACGGTGGGTTTTACAAGTCACCCCTTTCATCATTGACCAATCAGGGCAGTGCATTGGTTGTTTTATTTAGTGAAAACATTCAGCACACACTGGATAAGGTTGAGCAAAGAGGAGGAAAGATTATTAAACCTATTTTTACTTTCCCAGGTGGCCGACGTTTTCATTTTGCTGATCCGTGCGGTAATGAATGGGCTGTATGGTCTGTTTAGGCTGGTTGTGGTAGTTCGTCTTCTGCGAGGAGTTTACTTGGTATTTTGATGATGAATTCACTCCCTTTGCCGAGTTGAGAGTGGACGTCAATTTTACCTTGTAGTTTATGGGTGACGATGTTGTAGATAATGTGCATACCAAGACCGGTACCGCCGTTGCCTCTTTTGGTGGTAAAGAAAGGGTCAAAAATTTTCTTTGCCACATCTTCGCTCATACCAGCGCCGTCATCGCTGTAAACCATTTCTATTTTGCCATCTTCTTGTTTGACTTCAATGCGGATGCTGCCGTTATCAGATGGCTCGTAAGCATGAATAAGGCTATTCATTATCAGGTTGGTAAACACCTGAGAGAGCGCGCCTGGCAGGCTATGAATAATAATATTCTCATCACAATCTAAGATGATCGAAACCTGATAGCGCTTAAGGTTTGGTTTTAATGTGTAGAGTGTTTCTTGTAAATAATCATATAGATTAAAGTCCCTGCTTTCATCATAGCTTTGGTCTGCACTGACTTGTTTGAAGCTGGTCATCAGTTCACTGGCTCGCATTAAATTGACGTTCATTAGTTTTATGCCGTCATTAAAGGTGTCGATAAAATTGGTCATTTCATTTTTGGTCAGTGTGCCTTCGCGAAAAGCCAGTTCCATTTGTTTAATACTGTCCTCTACGTAGCTGCCGCTGGTACGTGCTACGCCTAGAGGGGTGTTAATTTCATGGCTGATCCCGGCTACGAGAGAGCCTAAGGATGCCATCTTTTCACTCTCAACCAGTTGTGATTGCGCATGTTTTAAGTCTGTTAGGGCTTGCTTGGCGATGTCTCGCTCTGAGGTGATCATTTGATCATGTTGTACTTGTTTGAGCTGAGCTTCATTGAACGTCTCAACCAGGGTGCCGATTTCATCCTTGCTTTGCCAATTAACAGGGTGATGTTTTCCGTCCAGCCCAGAGGCTTCAATGCTGCGCATGATGGCCTCGATTGGGGCCACCACCCAGCGTCTGAAGACCAGAAATACCACAATAAAGATACTCATGAGAGCCACTAAGGCGGTAGGGATCCGGCTTAATAAAATAAATTTAAGGCGCTTGTTGTCCAGTTCTACTTTGAATGAGGCCACTACGACGCCAATATATTGGTCTTCAAATATGATGGGCTCGCTAAAGAGCTTAATATCCTTAGACTCAGGGTGTGTGCAATCAGCAGGTGAGCGCTCAGTGAAATTGGCATCTGACATGAGCTCAATGCAAAGGATGTGGGGGTCTTGAGCATACTGGGTGAGATAATTGTTGATGAACTGCTGGTCAAGATTCCAAGTAGGGATGGCGACGACTTTTGCTAGTTGCTGCATCTGGGTTTTAACTTGGGCTAGCTGGGTTTCTTTAAGGCTTTGGCTTTCTATGTAAATAATCACACCCGCATATAAAACCCCCGCTAACAGTGTTAACGGTAGTGAGATAAAAAATAGTCGCTTCACTAGACTGTTTTTTGCGATCTTACGGGGCAATGGGGGGCCTTTTAAGTATTTGATGCTTAACTAAATATTCTATCTTATAAAGGTTAGGCTTAAAGCAGAAATTGATCCAGCAGTAATATATTTTGTCTGACAAGTGGACTGTCTGGGTGCATCACGCCATAATGTGCAGTACAAATTGATACAGCTGATTGGTTTCGGCCAAAACTATAATAAAAACAACAAAAACAGGCATTTCAATGAGTCAGGCTAATTTCCTTTCTGTAGTTGAGTCCTTTTCCCAAAAGCAGGTACTGATCACCGGTGCCACTGGTTTCTTGGGTAAAGCTATTCTTGAAAAAATATTACGTGAAACGCCGGATGTGGGGCGTGTATTCCTGCTCATTAGGGGCGGGGCGATTGATGCTTGCGAACGTTGCTCACAAGATGTGTTCGGTTCTAGCTTATTTGATGTTTTGCGCGATAAACATGGTGCAGGCTTTGATGCGTTTATTTCATCAAAAGTTGAGGTGGTTTCCGGTGAATTGACGGCACCTGATTTCGGTTTGTCTGATGTGGATTTTATTCGATTGGCTGGGAAATTAGATTTAATTATTAATTCAGCCGCCAGTGTGAACTTTCGTGAGGCCATGGATCAAGCCTTAAAAATTAATACTTTAAGCCTGAATAACATTGTTAAGCTGGTTCAATCTAAGGCTCAAGGCAGTAAGGCGACCAAGGTACTACAGATATCCACTTGTTATGTTAATGGTCTAAATCGCGGTGTCATGCGTGAAGAGGTGGTATCACCTGCGTCTGGTTTATTGTCGCGTAATAAAGATGGTACCTATGATATTGAGCCAGTGATTAATCAGCTTAATCGTAAGATTAATCGGATTTATCAAAATAACCATGATGCCTCAAGGCAGCAAAATAAGTTAATTCAACTGGGTATTCAGCAAAGTCAGCACTTTGGCTGGAGTGATACCTATACCTTTACCAAGTGGCTTGGTGAGCAGTTGTTGATTCAAGCGCTGGATAAGCAAAACCTGACAATCTTGCGTCCATCAATCATTGAAAGTGCTGTTAGCTCTCCTTTGCCGGGGTGGGTAGAGGGCGTTAAGGTGGCAGATGCTTTGATTTATGCCTATGCCAAAGGCCGTGTATCGATTTTCCCCGGAGATGACAATGGGATTTTGGATGTGATTCCAGTTGATCTTGTGGCCAATTCAGCACTGATGTGCAGTGCGCAATTATTTCAGAGCGCCAGCCGTTATCGTATTTATCAATGTTGCAGTGGTCGCTTAAACCCAATTCGCTTGAAGCAATTCATTGATTATATTCAGCAAGCGTCACTAGATCAGTATCAGCAGTTACCTAAGCTGTTTGCAGGTAAGCCTCAAGATGCCTTTAAAACGGTTACCCCTAAGACATTCCGTTTGTATATGGCTGCACTTAAAGGCAGTACCTGGTTGAAAACCATTATGGGTCGTTTGTTAGGCTCCAAAAGTGCCGGACGTTTAATGGATAAAGCGAATACAACGGCTAGCCTAGCCACCATTTTTGGTTTTTACACGGCCCCAAAATATCGATTTGATTCCATTCAGTTGGAGCAACTGCAAGCACGTTTTTCTGTGTTGGAACAAAAAAGATTCAATGCTAAGGCCGACAGTTATAGTTGGAAAGTATATCTACAAACTATTCATTTGCCTGGTTTACATCAATATGCGTTGGCAGGTAAGCCAGATTTAACTAAAGCACAAGAGAATAAACAGCAGGATCAAGCGGCTTAATCGAGCCGTAAAGGTAATGGGTGTTGAGTCAATTGTTATTACGCTGGCTCAACATTTTTCACTTCAATGACGCACGTATTGTTGACCAGTTTGTAAATCCAGGTAACGTTTTTATCTTCAAGTTTGGCGCCATAAACACGTGTCTCATCTATCTTATGAAATGCAGGTCGAGGATCTTGAGACAGAACCTGATCAATAAGTTTTTTAAGATGTGCGTTCGTTTTTAAGGCTGTTTCAGCTTTTATAGAAAAGTAAACCGGCATGGGTTGTGGCGCTTGTTGCGCAAATGGGTAGTGAGCATGCTCAATGGCATCGCTATAAGGTACGTATGGTTTGATGTCGATGACAGGCGTGCCATCAATTAAATCAAGGCCACTTACGTGAAGTAATACTTCATTGGTGTGTGTTTCAATGCGATCAAGTTTGACCACTGACATTCCAATCGCATTGGGTCGATGTGTGGCCCGTGTTGCAAATACCCCCATCTTTTTATTACCCCCGAGCCTTGGTGGGCGTACTCTAGCTTTCCAGCCTTTATCTATGCACTGATGGAAAATAAATTGCAGCCAGATATGGCTGCAGTCTTCTAGACCAAACACGCTTTCAGGGTCATTAAACGGTGGGATAAGAGCGATTATACCCTTAGCCTCTGAGACAATCCCAGGTTGGCGTGGGGTAGCGAATTTCTCTTTGTAGCACGAGTCGACAAAGGCAATGGGCGTAACATCAAATTTCATGGCGGCATTCTAGCCATTAATGGAGGTGGACTCCATTAACTTTTATTGTGATGCCACGGCATGATTTTCTTTGCTAACACAAACCTTGTTACGACCAGACTGTTTCGCTTGATAAAGCGCATTGTCGGCGCGTTTTAACAGGTCCATGCTGCTGTCGTCTTCTTTTTGCATAGCAAGGCCCGTACTCAGGGTTACTTGAAGCAAGCCTTTATCTGTGGCAATACACAGTTCGGATACGGTCATGCGGATGCGCTCAGCAATCAGGCGGGCATTCGCGATATTGGCGTTATTCAGCAATACAACGAATTCTTCGCCGCCATAACGAAAGCAGATGTCGGTTTGTCGGATGCAGTGTTTAATTTGAGTGACGACGGCTTTAAGAACCTCATCGCCTACAAGGTGGCCATAACCATCATTGATTCGCTTGAAGTGGTCAAGATCGATCATTAATACACTTAGGTCATAGTTAAGGCGTTTACTCAATTCCATTTCGCGCGTCAAATTGTCGTTCAGGGCAATACGGTTGCCTGCACCGGTCAATGGATCTTTGAACGCTTGGTCCAGTGCGTGACGGTAGCGCATGGCATTGCGAAGTGGGTATACCAAGGTGCCCATTAACGCTTCTAAATTGGCCAGCTCATGTTCACGAAATCGAGTTGTGCGAAAGAATGTAATATCACCAAGGTAGCTGCCTTGTGCTTTTAGCTGATAATTGCTGCTATGCACGCCCATCTGGCCAAGCGTAAAGTTTATGTTCAGTTCAGAGTTCTCAAATACTAGGCCGTCGATTAAAACAGTACTGGCGATTTCACGCTGGAAAATACCGAGTAGTGTTTGGTATTCCAGACTGGTTTGTAAAAAAGTCGAAAGGCGAATTAATACATCGGATTTTATTTGTGGCTTGGCCGCAAGCTGAGAATAGGGCGTCAGCTTGTCATCTTGTAGGTTGTTGATATTCGAAAACTGAGTCGCCATGTTAGGGCCTCAAACTGTGTAAATATTCGTTTGAATAAGCGATTACTGTGCCAGTTCTCTAAGTTGCTATAAACCCTATATAAAACAAGTACTTATAGCTTCTAAGTTGGCCTGAATGAAAAAATGATTGGAAATGGGCAGTTGTTTGTCGGTGTTTTTTGAAAAAGTGTCAGTTTATTGAATGGAGTATGAAGGAAGAGTTACATTTAATTGACGTTATTTGACTAGCTTGTGAGCTTACAAGCTAGTCGTCAATATTTTGATCTAGTTCTGAAAGGTAAGTGCCTGACCGTGGGTATCATGACCGGCATCGCTCATTAAGAAAATATACTCATCAATAATGGCGTCAGGGGCTTTTACTGTATCTGGGTTTTCAGCTGGGTAGGCGGCTGCGCGCATTCCGGTACGAGTGCCTCCTGGGTTGTAGCTATTTACCCGCACTTCGCTGGTGTTTTCAAGCTCCGCAGCCATGGTTTGCATGAGGCCTTCAATGGCAAACTTCGATACAGCATAGGCGCCCCAAAAAGCTTTGCTTTGACGACCAACGCTGGAAGATGTGAAGATGATTGAGGCGTGTTTACCGCTGCTTTCTAGCAAGGGAAGTAAGGTTCGCGACATTAGAAATTGGCTATTAACATTAATATCCATGACCTTGCTCCATGTTTGCCAGTTGTAGTTGGCAATAGGGGTGCGCTGACCGAGCATGGCGGCATTTAACAATAGGCCGTCTAGTCTGCCGAATTCTTTATCAATCATGTCTCGAAGCTGGAAGTAGGCTTCTTCTGGTGCAGTCTCTAAGTTAAATTCAACAATCACGGGCTCAGGCAGTCCCTGCGCTAGAAAGTCATCATAGATGCTATTAAGTTTATCTTCTGTACGGGCTAGAAGTATCACCGTGGCACCAGCTTTTGCAAAGCCATATGCAGCAGCTTCACCAATACCATAGCTTGCGCCGGTAACGAGAATGACTTTGTTTTGAAGAGGTTTTGCGTTCATAAAGGTTTCCGGGGTATTAAAACTTGGCCGCTTGCGGAAAAGAGTTGCCGCTTTGTGGTGTTAGAAGAGTTTGTAAAAGGGTGTTTAATTCATCAGATGTTGTTACGCACCAATCAGCTTGCCAGCTTTGGGCTTCATCTGAATGATGAACATAGCCGTATGCCGCTGCTATGGTTGGCATGTTTGCGCGCTTTCCAGCTTCAATGTCGCGAGCATGATCGCCCACATAGAGGCATTGATTGGTACTGATATTTATTTCATCGCATGCTTTTAAAAGCGGTTCTGGGTCTGGTTTTGTGTTGGTGACATCGTCAGGGCACACCAAGGTGTTGATTCGAGTGTGAAGATCTAAAGCACGTAATAAGGCCTCGCTATATAGGCGAGGCTTATTGGTCACGATCCCCCAGGGTATGGCATTCGCTTCGCACCAGTTTATGGTGCATTCCAAGCCGCTAAATAATCGGCTTTTGCGCGCGATATTGTTTAGGTATAAATCCAAGAATTGCAGCTTTCGTTCCTCAAAGTTGCGATCAGACTCTTCAATATTAAAGGCTAGCTTAATCATGGCTCGGGCGCCGTCACTAACCACTTTACGAATTTCGTTGGCAGGTAATGGGCTTAGTCCATATTCGCTGCGTAAATCATTTAAGCAGAGAATGAAGTCCTCTGCTGTATCGATCAGTGTGCCATCTAAATCAAATAACACACCATGATACTTGATCATCTTTGTATCTGGGTGGCCCATGTTATACCGGCTTACTTGTTTGCATTAAATAGTTTACGTCGGTATCACGACCCAGTTTATAGGTTTTAGTGATGGGGTTGTAGCTCATGCCGATTAACTCGCCAACACTTAGGCCGCTTTGGCGCGCCCATGATGCTAACTCACTTGGGCGAATGAATTTTTTATAGTCGTGGGTGCCTTTTGGAAGCATATTTAAAATGTATTCTGCGCCAACCACAGCTAATAAAAAGCTTTTAGGGTTGCGGTTAAGTGTTGAAAAGAAAACTTGGCCGCCCGGCTTGCACAGTTTGTAACAAGCTCGAATAATAGACGATGGATCAGGAACGTGTTCGAGCATCTCAAGACAGGTGACTACATCAAATGTTCCAGGTTGTTGTTCTGCTAGTTCTTCTACAGGGACTTTTTTGTAGTCGATATTAAGGCCGCTTTCGAGTGCATGGAGTTTTGCAATTTTTAGTGGAGCATCGCCCATGTCAATACCTGTAACGGTGGCGCCGCGTTGAGCCATGGCCTCACTTAAAATTCCGCCGCCACAACCAACATCCAACACTGTCTTGCCTGCTAACTGAGCGTGGCCATCAATAAAATTTGTGCGTAATGGATTAATGTCATGCAGGGGCTTGAATTCACTTTCTTTGTCCCACCAGCGGCTGGCTAGGGCTTCAAATTTTGCAACTTCTGCTTGGTCTACATTGCTCATGGTCATTTCCAAATTAATAATTAATATTCTGATTTAATCGTTTCTTGCGCGAATTTTATCTGCCCAAGTTTGCGCCATTTCAATTAGCTGTTGCGTGTTAAAGTGGCATAGTTGTTTGTTTTTAACTTGAAGCTTTCCTGCCACCCAAACATGGTCAACTTGAGATGACGATGCACTGTACACAAGATTAGAAATTGGGTCATAAACGGGTATGCAGGCAAGGTTATTAAAATCAAAGCTGATGATGTCGGCTTGCTTGCCAATCTTTAATGAGCC
>NYTP01000017.1 GCA_002683575.1 Bermanella sp. | reverse complement strand
GGGGTCTCCCCATATGAGAATAGGTCATCGTCAAGCTTTAAATATAAGAGCCCTGTTGCTAACGCAACAGGGCTTTTTTTTTGTTTGTTCGAAAGTACAAATACTGAATATCCCATTTTAAGTACGCGCTTCTTGGGTGTTTTTTGATCTAAACCTTTAACCTTAAATATTCATAACTGGCGTTCATGGTGTTAGATATTATTTGTTCATTTCAGTGCTGGCATTGATGAAACAAAATATGTGACAAGTTCGTATATGCTTTACTTGCAGCCAAGCTGACTGCACAGGATAATAGCGGCGCTTATTAAGGGGTTTATGTGAAAAAATATATTATAAAATTCTCAGTGCCTGCCTTGCTGATTGTAGGCTTACTTTTTTCTTATTATTTACCGGGTACGGGTGATACTAAGTTTTATGTAAATCATGAATCACAGGTTTTGTTGGATCAATCACCTATCTTTGAAAAATTTGATGTAGGGATTGGTTCTGCCAAAAGCATGCACAGTATTACCACTGTTGTACTGGATAGTGGCGACTTGTTAGCGGCTTGGTATGCAGGTACGCGTGAAGGTCATACGGATGTGGCAATTTACAGCTCTGTGTTTAACTCTGCTGATAAACAATGGTCTGAACCAAAAAGTATTTTGAATCGTTACCAGGTGTCAGATGATTTAAACCGCTACATCAAAAAAGTGGGTAACCCTGTTTTATACCGCCACCCAAGTGGAGTAACGGCATTATTCTATGTTTCCGTTTCTATGGCGGGTTGGGCCACAAGCCAGCTTAATATGAGTCTGTCATATGATGATGGTCAAACCTGGCATGCCTCTAAGCGTTTAGTGCTAACGCCTTTTTTAAACATTAGTACGCTCATTAAAAACGATGTAATTACATATGAAGATGGAACCATCGGCATTACTGCGTACCATGAGCTATTAGGTGAGTTTTCTCATATTGTACGCGTTGATCTAGCGGGTAACGTTATCGATAGTTATCGTATGAGCCATGGCGACCATACTATTCAGCCAAGTGTGATGGTGTATGACGATAAAACAGCAGTCACCATGATGCGTGATTCCAGTCATGATGTTGAGAAGGTTCAGCGGGCCATTTCGTTGGATGCAGGGGTGACGTGGAGTGAGTATAAAGCCACCAAGGTAGATAACCCGAACTCTGCGGTATTTGCTTTTGTGGATGAACAAAACCGTAGCTGGATGCTATTTAATGATGCCACTCGTAAAACAGAGTTAACACGAAATAATCTTGGGTTAGCGGTGTCTTTCGATCAAGGACAAAACTGGGAAACCAAGTACTATTTTGAAAACCCTGAACAGTTAGACACAGACAAAGGTCGATATGCTTACCCTTGGGTAACAAAATCAGGGGATGACATACATATTTTTTATACATGGAATCGAGAATTGTTTAAGCACATTCATGTGAATCACGCTTGGTTGGAGACGTTATTATGACCAGCATATTTTCATTGTTTGCAAGCGCCGTCTTTTTTATGGCTTTGTGTTTTTCCGTATTGCAGGTAAAACGTTGGGGCAAAAGATGGCCAATTGCCTATGTACTGGTTTCATTGATACTCGTCATCCCTATTGGTCATTGGTTAATGGTTGAATTTGTTCGAGGGTATGTTTCGGACCTGAGTATGGCGACCATATTTATTTGCGCTGTGTATTTATGGAAAGTAGTTAGGCCTTCGGCTGCAAAGGTTCATACTTCATTACATTGGTTTATTATAATTGTAGGTATATTCCTATTCCCAATGAGTATGGGGCTGACTCAGTTTGACCCTTTTGCTATGGGTTATTCTGGCAATGATTTTTATAACTTATTGGTAGTGATCGTGGCTACTGTTGGGATGCTTGCTTGGTTTATGCGCTGGCATCATATTGCCATAGTTAGCATGTTGGCTATTGTCGCTAATGGGTTTCAAATCTATGAGAGTCAAAATTTATGGGTTTACCTAATAGATCCAATTGCCGTTATTATGTGCCTTGTAAGCATTTTGTTTAAGGGTATGAGTATTGTTATGAGTCGCTATAAAACGTTGGATATTAAAAATGTTTAGTCAAATGCATACGATTGAAAAGTTTGTTTATACCTTTGTGTTAATCATGTTAGCGGTAGGGAGCTATTTTGCGTTTACTGATCCGCAGTTCTATACCGGTGTGCTTGCAAAAGAAGATGGTCCCATTGAATGGGTGACGGTTATTGGCCTGTTGCTAGCCTGTGGTGTGTGTTTATATCGTGTGATCTCTTTGCGTAAAGATAAAAATATTAGCTTTTTAGCCGTTTGGGCTTTTCTAGCGTTAGTTTGTTTCTTTGGCGCGGGCGAAGAGATTTCTTGGGGGCAGCGTATTTTCAATATTGAAAGCTCTGAGTGGTTTAAACAGAATAACGCCCAGCAAGAAACCAATCTGCATAATTTAATTGTGGAAGGTAAAAAAGTTAACAAAATTATTTTTAGTGCACTACTGGGTTTGTCGCTACTAACATACTTGCTGGTGTTCACGTTTGCATATCGCCGTTTTGCCGGGTTTAAACGCTTTTGTGATTACATGGGCGTACCGATTGCTCACTATCATCAAGTTGTAGCTTGGTTCACAGTGGCTATTGTTGCAGAAGCCTTGATCAAAGATGTTTCGCGCTCCAGTGAGTTATTTGAAAGCGCTGCTGTGTTTGTATTTTTAATGAATCTTTCATTACCATTTAATAAAACGCTGTTTGATAAACAAGCGGCTTAATTCCTGCTATAGAATTTCTTCCAATAAAAAAGCCGCCTAGCGGCTTTTTTATTGCGCTATTTTAATGATTGAAGCCTTAGCCTTATTGAAATTAAGCGTTTCTCTATCCTCTTTATTGCCCAATTCTCTTCATTCATCAAACGGCGACTTACACGCTTCTCCCTATCATGATACAGCCTAGGGGATACTGGGCATAAATAGTGCAGTGTGAATAAGACAGAAATGCTGTTAGTGTGAAATCATCTATATTGAAGTAGTGATGGTGCAACTGTGTTTGCTATGGACATATAATGATCAGTAATAGGAGATAAGCAATGCGAATGCCGGATATAACAGAGCCATTTGATCTGGTTTTGTTTGGTGCTTCAGGTGATTTAGCCCTACGTAAACTGATACCCGCGCTGTACTATTTGCACCTGGATGGACGGTTACATGAAGAAGGGCGTATTTGGGCCATTACGCGTAATAATACCAATCTTGAGTCCTATTTAGAGCATATCAAAGAGGCAGCGCACCAGTACGGCACAGAAATAGACGAGAAAACCTGGCTGGCCTTTAGTCGTAGAATCCGTCATATCGGTATGGATTTGGATAAAGCTGCCGGTTATAGCAAGTTGGCTAAAAAACTTCAGGGCAGTCAGCACCACTGTGTATTCTATTGCGCAGTACATTCTCGCTTGTACCCAGAGATCTCGGAGCAATTATTTGCTCAAAATATTATTAATGATAAAAGCATCATAGTTTTAGAAAAACCTATCGGTTGCGACTATCAAAGTGGTAAAGCCATTAACCGTCGTGTGGCGGAGTTCTTTAACGAATCTCAAATCTATCGAATTGACCATTATCTTGGTAAAGAAACGGTTCAAAATTTATTAGCCTTACGCTTTGCCAACTCAATTTTTGAGCATCAATGGAATCAGCGTTATATTGATCATGTACAAATTACCATTTCGGAAACGGTAGGGGTTGAGCAACGGGCTGGTTTTTATGAAGGCACGGGTGCTCTAAGGGACATGTTACAAAATCATTTATTGCAGTTGTTATGTATGACGGCCATGGAGCCGCCTGCAAGCATGGAACCGGAAGCGGTTAGGGATGAAAAAGTAAAAGTCATCAAGGCGCTCAAACCCATTGTAGGGGATGACCTTTTAGATAAGGTTGTTCGAGGGCAATATGAAGCGGGCCTGATTCAAACCGAGAATGGTAATGAGATGGTGCCTCGTTATCGTGATGAGCCCGGAGTGAGCCAGGATTCTTATACGGATACGTTTGTGGCGGTGAAAGCTGAAATTGATAACTGGCGTTGGGCCGGTGTGCCTTTTTACTTGCGCACAGGTAAGCGATTATCTGAGCGGGCATGTGAGATTGTTGTGCAGTTTAAAGAAGTGCCCCATAGCTTATTTGAAATGCAAAATAAGAAAACCATGGCAAACAAACTGGTTTTTCGCTTGCAACCGGATGAGGGCGTGCGCTTGCAAATGTGTGAAAAGCGAGTGGGCAATCATATGCAAGTGCGCCCTATGACATTGAGTTTAAATAACAGCGGACAAAAAAAACGCGTACCGGATGCGTATGAACGTCTGTTAGCGGACGCCTTAAATGGCAATGCCACGTTATTCCTTAGGGAAGACGAACTAATGAGCGCTTGGCAGTGGGCAGATCCAATTTTGGAATTCTGGCAGCAAGCTGATCAGCGACCAGAACCTTATAGCTCAGGTAGCTGGGGCCCAGCCGCCTCCACATTATTGTTGGCAAAAGATGGACGGTTGTGGCAGGAGAATAATTAAATATGGATTTAAAAGCGTTTAACACAATTGAGCAGTGTGAAGATGCTCTGTTAAATGAATTCACACATATTATTTCTGAAGGAATTGAGCAAAATAAGTCGGTGACCATTGCACTGGCTGGAGGGAATACCCCTAAAGGGCTTTACCAGAAGCTTGGTCAGGTTTCTTTAGATTGGTCAAATATTAAGGTGACACTAACCGATGAGCGTTGGGTGGATATTCATCATGAAGACAGTAATGAAAAAATGCTCACAGATACCTTATTTCAGCACCATGCAAAAGCGGCTAAATTTATCCCTTTAAAAAACACACAGGCGAGCGCTCAGCAAGGTCAAATGGATGCAGAGCAATTACTAAAACAAAATAGCCCAACACTTGATTACGTATTACTTGGTATGGGAGATGATGGCCATTTTGCTTCTATCTTCCCAGGTATGAGCAATACCGATGAATTACTAGATTTTAATCAGAAAGCGTGCTGCTTACCTGCTACCCCAGAAGGTAAACCACCACGCATGAGCTTAACCCTGCGTTATTTATTATCGGCTCAGCATATTTATATATTTATAAAAGGTGACGCTAAGCGCCAATTAATAGAAGAGCAAAGTTTTTCGGATACAGCACAACGTTTGCCAATTTATTATTTGTTAACACAGACCCTTTGTCCGGTAACCGTTTATTGGAGTGAATCATGATCAATAAAGTTGTGGCGCGAGTGACAAACGACATTGAACAGCGCAGCCAAACTTCTCGTCAAGCTTACTTAGATTTAATGAACAGTATGGCGCAAGAAAAACCTACTCGTGGGCAGCTAGGGTGTACTAACTTAGCCCATGTAATGGCGTCACAAAGTGATGAAGGCAAGTTAATTTTAAAAGACACCACCTCTGGGTTAAACGTGGGGATCGTCAGCGCCTACAACGACATGCTCAGCGCCCATCAGCCTTACTATCGTTACCCTGAAGTGATCAAACAGCACTTATATCGGCATGGTCTATCGGCCCAAGTGGCCGGCGGTGTACCGGCTATGTGTGATGGTGTGACTCAAGGATATGCGGGCATGGAGTTGTCGCTGTTCTCTCGAGATACGATCGCGTTGTCTACGGCGGTTGCCTTGTCGCACCAAAGCTTCGATAGCATGATGCTATTAGGCATCTGCGACAAAATTGTACCGGGTTTATTAATGGGGGCACTTCGCTTTGGTCATTTACCTGCGATTTTTTTACCTGCAGGCCCTATGTCTACCGGTATCAGTAATTCTGAAAAAGCCAAAGTACGCCAGCAATATGTAGAAGGCAGTGTCAGTGATGAAGAATTACTTGAAAGTGAAGTAGCGGCTTACCATAGTCCGGGTACGTGTACGTTTTATGGTACGGCTAATTCCAATCAAATGTTACTGGAAGCCATGGGACTTATGTTACCCGGCAGTGCATTTGAACAACCGACCTCTAATATGCGCGAATCATTTAATCAGCAAGCTTGCGACCAGATTGCCAGTAATACTCAGTTAAGCATGCTCAAGCAAAATAAAGCCATACAGCTTGGCCATATGGTCAATGAAAAATCCATCGTCAATGCTATTGTGGCGCTGTTAGCAACGGGGGGCTCCAGTAACTTAACCATTCACTGGATCGCCATTGCAAAAGCCGCAGGGATTATTTTAACGTGGCAGGACATGCATGACTTGTCGCAAGTGGTGCCTATGATTTGTAAGGTTTACCCTAACGGCAAGGCCGATATTAATGCGTTTCATCAAGTTGGTGGCACCGCTTATATCTTCCATGAATTATTAAACGCGGGCTTGATGCACGGTGATGTATTAACGGTAACGCAAAAAACGTTTGCGCAAGATATTGTTCACAGCATGCGCCACTGGCAAAGTCATTATTCAAAGCAGCTTAATGAAACATTACGCAAAGAGGTTTTATCTACGTGTAAAAAACCGTTTGATGAGAAAGGTGGTTTAACATTATTAAACGGCAATGTAGGGCAAGCGATCGTTAAAATCTCTGCGGTTCATGTTGACCACCGCTCGCTTCAAGCACCTGCGAAAGTCTTTACCGATCAACTTGAAGTAATTGAAGCATTTCAAAAGGGTGAGCTTAACCAAGATGTGGTGGTGGTGCTCAAAGCCCAAGGACCAAAAGCCAATGGCATGCCCGAATTACATAAGTTAATGCCTGTATTGGGCAGCTTACAGGATCATGGCTTTAAGGTGGCGTTACTCACAGACGGTCGATTGTCAGGTGCCTCAGGTAAAGTACTCAGTGCCATTCACTGCGTGCCAGAAGCGGCAGCAGATGGCATGATTAATCGCATAGAAGATGGTGATCTGATCCACATTGATGCGGACAGTGGCGAAATGAACGTATTAAATGTGGATCTACCATCGCGCGTATCCAAGGCCCAAGGGCATCGGCAAAAAGGCGTGGGCCGTGAACTCTTCTCTGTGTTTCGTAAACATGTGACCTCAGCCGATAGAGGCGCCATTAGTATTGATTGGGATGAATAAAATGTCATTTGATGTGTGGTTAGAGCAAAGTAAACCGGTGATTCCTGTGATTGTCATCGAGGACTTAGAGCATGCTGTGCCTTTAGCAAAAGCGNTAGTAGCCGGTGGCGTGCGCTTACTGGAAGTCACCATGCGCACNCCTGTGGCTTTGGCNGCCATTGAGCGCATCGCCAAAGAAGTACCGGATGCCATTGTTGGGGTCGGCACCGTTACNCAAGCGATGCACATTCAACAAGCTTACGATGCGGGCGCCACGTTTGCCCTAAGCCCTGGCATCAGTGAGTCTCTTGCACAAAAAGCCAATGACCTATCCTTGCCCTTTATGCCCGGTGTCATGACCCCTTCAGATGTGATTAAAGGGATTGAACTAGGGCTTAATGATTTTAAGTTTTACCCGGCTGAATTAGCAGGAGGACCTGCAATGTTAAGCGCCATGGCCGGGCCTTTTGATCAAGTACGCTTTTGTCCAACAGGGGGCGTATCCCAGGAGAATTTCAAGTCTTACCTTGCGCTGAAAAATGTCATGGCGGTGGGCGGTTCATGGTTATCTCCAAAGAATCTTTTGGCGAAACAGGATTGGGCCAGCATAGAAACATTAGCCAAACAGTGCTAATCGAAGGGTAATTGACTCAAAGCTTGATGGTTTTGACTACACTAAAACCATGAAATGGATTGTTAGTTGTTTTTTTTCGTTATGCTTGGGTATGTCAGCGGGGAGCTTTGCGCAAAGTGAGCTGCTTCAGTTAAGTGTTTCCCACCAGCAAGATACTCAAACCCCCTTTACTGGGGTTGATGGCTTAGAGGTCAAACGGCTTGAAACCAAGTTACACATGCCGCTTTTGGCGCGTTCTTCCTTTGCCGGTGACTGGTTTGCCGCCGCGCAATTGACCGAAAATCGGTTCTTATTGTCGGGCACTACCTCAGCAAAACGTCGCTTGTATCGTTTTTCAATTCCCATTGAGTATGAGGCGTCTCAGGCAGGTCGTTGGCAGCATGTCTTTCAATTTGCCCCCACTTATTTTACCGATGAGTCCTTGATTGATCAGACCCGCTATGTGAATGCTTTTGCTTGGCAAGTAAGTTATCGCGCTAATCGCAAAGTCAGTTGGGTGGCGGGTGTGCGCCAAGACGCCTTGTTTGGTGATACCCAGATGTATCCAATATTTGGCTTGCAATCCAAGCCTTATCGTCAGTTCTACCACCATTGGGTTTTCCCCAATATTTATTCACAGGTAACGCTTAAAAAAGGGTCCAGTGTGCGATTGTTTATGCAACCTGAAGGGGGAAATTGGCAATATCGTGAAAGTGATGGAAGCACCGCGAATCTTGTTTTTAATCACTGGGAACTGGGTATCGCCTGGTTGCGCCCGCTTCGATCGGCATTGCAATTGAAACTTGAAGTTGGCCTAACCATGACAGGGGAGGCGAATATTGCGGGGGCCGATGGTGAGCTAGGCGATGGGTATTTTTTTCTAGTGGGCTTACAAAGTGCCTTTGCAAGATAAGGTGTTTAAAGGGTTGAAGCCACGGCTATAAGCTTGTGCGATTGTATGGCACAATCCGCCCTTTGAAATTAATGCGAAGCCGTCATGACCTTCTTAAAACGCCATTGGGCAATTCCGTTATTTGTTCTCGTCTCTATTTTCTTTTATTCGGTTCCACAATTTGATATGTGGGTTGCAGGTTTATTCTGGCAGCCTGACGTGGGTTTTGAATTAAATGAAAATCCAATTGTGCAGTTTGTATATGTCGTGTTTCGGTACATGCCGCACTTCTTAGTCCCTGGATTACTCATCTTATTAATGCTGCCTTGGCTTAAAAAATCATTGCAACCGTCCCGCAAATATTCCGGCTTTTTATTAGTCGTATTACTGGTTGGCCCTGGGATTATCGTTCATCCTATTTTAAAGGATAACTGGGATCGCCCACGCCCAAGAGACATTCAGCAATTTGGCGGCCAAGCCCAGTTTAGCCCTGCCTTTGTAATGGCAGACGAGCCAGGTAATAACCAAAGTTTCGCCAGTGGCCATGCGGCCATGGGCTTTTTCTTCATGGCGTTTGCCTGGGTATTTCGTCAACGTCGCTATTTATTGGGTGGGTTACTGATCGGCGCCATAGTGAGCCTAGGACGGATCGTACAAGGGGGGCACTTTGTCAGTGACATTGTGACGGCAGGCTTCATTGTTTACTTCACCTGCCAAGTGGTCGGGCACTATATGCTAGGGCATAGCCGCATCAAACCTGATCAGGATTGATCTATCTATTTTAACGATCTAAATGTGCAAATTATTGCGCTATTAGATCGATATAATTGTTTTAAACTTGCTTCAACGTTAAATAATTCCTGAACTTGGAGCAAGTATATGAGCACACTTCTACAAATAAACAGTGGTATCTTCGGTGAACACTCAAACTCAACCGCCTTGGCCAATGAGTTCACTAGCCAATATCTCGCCCAACATCCAGATGCACAGGTGGTATTAAGAGACCTTATTTCTGAGCCAATTGCCCATCTTGATGCCAATACCATCGGAGCGTTTGCCAGCGATGAAGCGTCACGCACACCTGAACAACAAGCCATTTTAGACTTTAGCCAGCAGTTAATTGACGAGCTATCATCGGCGGATGCAGTGGTGCTGGGTTTACCTATGTATAACTTTAATGTGCCGTCTCAGTTAAAAGCGTATATGGACCAAGTGGCCCGTGCCGGTATCACATTCAAATACACTGAAACCGGACCGCAGGGTCTATTAGCGGATAAACCGGTTTATGTGATTGCAGCTCGTGGTGGTTTTCATCAAGGCCAAGAAACGGACACGCAAACCGGATTTGTGAAAACCTTCTTTGCTTTTCTTGGTATTAACAATGTGCAGTTTATTTACGCTGAAGGTGTCAATATGGGTGACGAGGCAAAAGCATCGGCTTATAGCGCGGCAAAAGACGCGATCTCAAAAACATTTGCTTAATCGAGCAATGCTGCCTAAAAATAAAGCCGTCTATGGCGGTTTTATTTTAATAACTTTTCGATCCAGTATTTACACTCTGTAACCCCCCACTCACGCAATGCCTACAAAATCGCCTATTTATTGTGGACCATCACGGTTAATCTGATAACAGGTTCACAGCGAGGGACATAGTTATGTTACGTCCTGTAGATATTCATAAAAGCTATTTAAAACATCTCACCGAATTTGCTGAGCAACACGGTGTCACCATCAGTTGTGATATTCGCAATGAGCACGGTGCTGTGATCATCCCTAAGGGTCGAAAACTGGACTCGGACCTCACTGAAAAAATTGCTAATCATTCGTTAAAAATTCCACTCGAACAGTGTATTACGTTAAACCGAAATTTTGATGGTCGCGCGCTGTGGCATGGGTATGACAATGTATTTAAGCACTACCCTGACATTGCTTTATTTCATCAGCGCTGGGAATTAGACGCATCGCTTAAAGCCGCATGTGCCTTCTATCAAGAATTTCCTTTGCTGGTACAAAAAATTACCATCTTAAAAACCACCATGCCGCGTTTATTTAAACAAGCCATTTATAGTGCGTACATCAGTTTGGCCATTGCCAAGCAACTAGGTGCACCAAAAGAAGAATGCAGTGCTGCATTTTTGGCAGGATTGATACACGACATTGGTATATTACATCTCGATTCTGATTTACTTAAGACGAACGGTGAATACACTCCCGAGCAATGGCATGCCATGCAGCGCCATACCCTAATCGGCCATGACATATTAAAAACCATCGAACACATGCCCAATGTGATTGCCAAAGCGGTACTTGAACACCATGAGCGGGTTGATGGCTCTGGCTATCCGTTTTCTAAGAAAGGATTAGAGCTGTCGGTAATGGGACAAATTGTGGGCATGGCCGACACGTGCATTGCGCTTTATCGTCGTGAGCTGGCGGGTAAAAACTTAAGTATTGATTGCCTGTTGCCCATCTTGCAACTTAACCCAGACATGTATTGCCGAAAAGTATTTCATGCCACGGTATCGTTAATTAGTGACATTAAATGGCCCATAAACCGAGTTTATAGTGATGAAAAAATGCCAGAGCTTATGAGCCGTTTGAAGTTGGAAAACGAATGGATACATCACGATTATAGTGTGTTGTATGGATTAGTGACCAGCGTGCGCCCACATTTAAACGATGGGAAGCGCAGTGCTATGTTAATTAACATGTCACAGCGTATTCATCGCTGCCTAGTGGGTTCCGGTATCTTACAAAAAGAGCATAACGACTGGATGCTCAGCAGCTTTGTGTCAAATAATCAGGAAGATTATATTGCCATTGAACGCTTAGAAATTATGTATGGCGAAATTAAATGGCAAATGAAACAGCTTAAAAAACTATTATTTCTACTGTGGCGAAATCATCACTTAGAACACCCAGAGCTTGATAGGTTAGTGAAAAAAGGATTTATGCAAATTGAGCAATACCATAAACACCATACTGAGCCTGAGCTGCACTAGTGGCTGTGAACAAGCAGATTGAGCTGATAAACTAGGGCATCGATTGTATTTTGGGTGTAACCAATGGCTCTTCAATTTCAAATTGTTCCGGTAACTGCGTTTGAACAAAACTGCTCTATTTTATGGTGTGATGAAACCATGGAAGCGGTTGTCGTCGACCCTGGTGGCGATCAGCATAAAATTGAAGCAGCGCTGTCGGCTAATGGCCTAAAGCTCACCGCCATCTGGCTGACCCATTGCCATATTGATCACGCCGGTGCCACGGCCGATGTGTCTGATGCATTTTCAATCCCTATTATTGGTCCGCAAAAAGAAGAGCAATTCTGGATTGATATGTTACCTCAGCAAAGTGCCATGTTTGGTTTCCCCCAAGTAAAAACCTTCAGCCCTGACCGCTGGTTAGAGCAAGATGATACTGTGCAAGTGGGCAAGCAAGTACTGAGCGTGAAACATTGCCCAGGTCACACACCTGGTCATGTGGTGTTTTATAGCGAGACAGCGGAATTAGTGGTGGTGGGTGATGTATTGTTTAATGGTGGTATTGGTCGTACTGATTTTCCCAAAGGGGATCATCAAACATTGTTAAACGCCATTAAAGAGCAATTGTTTACTCTACCTGAGCCTACCCGTTTTATTCCTGGTCATGGCCCCATGAGCACCATCGGGCACGAGAAAAAGACCAACCCATTTGTAAAAATGTATGGCTAAAAAAAAGCCCCTACCGGCATAAGCCAGAGGGGCGAAGGGACTATGGTTTAGAACACATACATGGGGTAAATCAGTGTGTGTTCACAACAAAGCCAGCTTACCTTAGCTTAAGCATAAGAAGTGTTAAGACAACGTAAAGTTTAATAATGACCCGTAGGCCATTGTCACCAAAAGGAATGTTTCATGACTAAGCGCACATTAGAAATGACCGATGGTCTATATGACTATTTATTACAAACATCCGGTAGAGAATCTGACTTACTAAAAGAGCTGGCGGCTATTACAGCGCAAGATTCCATGGCAAGAATGCAAATCGCATCGGAGCAGGGTCAATTCATGGGGTTGCTGGTGAAGTTAATGGGAGCGCGCAACATTATTGAAGTGGGCACGTTTACCGGTTATAGCTCAATTTGCATGGCGCAGAATATGATCCGCCCAGCGCGCATGGTGTGCTGTGATATGGATGAGCATTGGACCAATACGGCGCAGCAGTTTTGGAAAAAAGCAGGGGTTGAGGATATTTGCCAACTGCATTTGGCTCCGGCCTTAGACACTCTACACAAGCTTCTAAAACAAGGAGAGGCTCGCACGTTCGACATGGCCTTCATCGATGCCGATAAGGAAAACTATGACCACTATTACGAAGCGTGCTTAAGACTGATCCGCCCAGGCGGTTTAATTTTAATCGACAACACATTGTGGGGTGGCAGTGTGGTCGACTTGAATAAACAAGATGTAGACACCCAAGCCATTCGAGCACTGAATAAAAAACTTCAAGCAGATCAACGGATCTCCCTCAGCCACTTACCCATAGCAGATGGGCTGACATTGTGCCTAAAACACTAAACGCTTTTAAGTGGCGAAGGTGAGTGCGGTAACAGTTGCGCACTAATGCCGCGCAAGTTGATCCACAGCATATCTTCTAATAAACGCTGCTGTTCTTGCGGTGTGTTTTGATCATAAAAGCCATCAATCATAAGCATGGCAATACCGTGTACTTTTGCCCAGCAGCTTCTTGCCAGTAACAAAGGGTCTTGCTGAATGAGATCCCCTCGCTCAACCCCATAGCTTGCTTGTTGCAAAATCACGTCAAAGGCGGTCATGCTGGTTTTGATTAATGCCTCATCGTGACAGTCCCGTTTTACCATGCCGCCAAACATTAGCCGGTAATGTTCCGGGTGCTTTTGAGCAAATTCCAAATAGGCCATGCCCAGCGCCATCAGTGCACGAAAGGTATCCTCACCGTATTCACTGGCAGCATCCATGGTGGCTTGGGCTAAGCGGGCAAATCCTTGTTGGGCCAATAATGTGAGCAGGTGGGTTTTGTCATTAAAGTGTCGATAGGGCGCCGTTTGGCTCACACCTAAGTCACGAGCAACGGCCCGTAAACTGAGTTTCTCGACCCCTTGCTGCGCAATACGCTTAATGGCTGCGTCCATAAACGCACTGGCGAGGTCACCGTGATGGTATTGGGTTTTATTTAAAGTCATGTGGCCATTATTCATCTTATTGTTGACAGTGTAAACATCCAGATCTAGTATGTTTTCACTGTAAACATTAGATGCGATAACCCGCTTTGTCTTATATTTAATCGGAGGATGCCATGGGAAAATTTCAAGTGCTCGTTGGGGCAGCCTTATTCAGCTTAAGTACCTTGCTCCAAGCGCAACCCACATCGATTAAAGTGGCCCCCGCTGAATTTGAAAACCATGCCAAGCTGGTGGTAGCCAGTGGTGTGGTGCGACCCATCTCTGAGCAAACGTTGAGTTTTAAAGCCCCTGGCATTGTCAAAACAGTGGCGGTAAAACAGGGCGAGCGCGTTAAAAAAGGCCAGCTATTAGCCCAATTGGAGCTCGAAGAAATGAACGCGCAAGTGGCGAAGGCACAGGCCATTCTGACGGATGCCAAGCGTCAACTGGCTCGTTTAACCGCGCTTGAGGGCAGTCAATTAACCTCGGATGAGCGTATTCGACAAATTAAAACATCCGTAGACGTGGCGCAATCCGATTTAAGAATTGCCCGCTTTAATCGTAAGTACGCAAACATCCATGCTCCCGCCGATGGTCGCATTCTCAGCCGTCATATTGAAACCCATGAGCTGGTGGGCAGTGGACAGCCTGCTTATGTGTTTGCCGACGAACAAAAAGGCTGGAGCGTTAATATGTCGGTGGCCGATGTGGATGTGGTCATGCTGAATATTGGCGATGAAGCCATCATTGAATTAGATGCTTACCCCGGTGAGCAGTTTCGGGCAAGGATTCACGAAATCGCCGGTCGTGCCCATAATCGTACGCAAACCTTTGAAGTGGATTTAATCATTCAAACAGATCGTCGCTTATATTCGGGCTTAATTGCCCACACTGAGATTACGCCAAGCTTGCAAACCCATGTGGCCAAAATTCCCATGAGCGCCTTAATCCAAGCAAAGGGCCATGAGGCTGAGCTGTATGTGATTAACGAAAAAGGTCATGCACAGCTGAAAACCATCCAACTGGCCTATGTGGATGCAAACTTTGCTTACATCAAAACCGGTATTAACCAAGGTGAGCAGGTTGTTATTGAAGGCGGCTCGTTTATTACAAACGGTGAAGACATCGCCATTGTGAACCGATAGGGGCGAATCATGAAATTACCTGTACTGGCCATTGATAATCACCAAATGAGTTATTTATTGGTGAGTATCTTAGTGCTGCTGGGCATTGTCTCTTATATGACCATGCCAAGGGCCGAAGATCCGCAATTAGACTTCCCATCGGTTTCTATTATTGTGGTGAACCCTGGCACCAACCCAAAAGACATGGAGTCCTTGGTTGTAGACCCGATTGAATCCGCTGTGAATGAACTTGAAGATATAAAAGTCATTAAAACCAATATCGAAGATGGTCTGGCTCGCTTTGAAGTGGAGTTTTTGTACGGCTCTGACCCGGACGAAAAATACGATGATGTACTCACCGCAGTGAATAATATTCGAGCACAATTACCCAGTGGCATTGTTAAGCTGGATATTAAAAAAATCTCCCCCAGTGAAGTGGGAATTTTGCAAATTGCACTGTCCTCTTCAGAGCATGACTTTATAACCTTACGACGCATGAGTGATGAGCTAGAAAATAAACTCGAGCGAATCTCGGGTGTAAAGCGTATTGATGTTGAAGCCTTACCGGACATGGAAGTTCAAATATTATTAAAGCCCGCCAAACTGCATGCCCTTGGCATCAGTTTACAAACGGTCTATCAGGCGGTTAACAGTGCGTCGTTAAATATCCCTGGTGGCCATGTGCATGCAGGTGGTCGTCGCTTTAGCGTTTTGACCAGTGGTGACTTCAAACAATTATCTGAAATTGAAAATACGGTCATCACAGCCATTGATGATCAGCCAATTTATTTACGCAACATTGCCAGTGTGGTTATTCGTGAAGGGCTACCTAGCTACCGCGGGTTTTATCATGGTAAGGCCAGTGTCTTTTTAAGTGTGATCCAGCGTGGCGGTAGCAATATTTTTAACGTCAGTGAAAAAGTGAAAAACGTATTAAATGATTATAAGCAGTCGTTAGCCGGTGATGTGCAACTGCATATTATTAATGATCAAAGTATCAGTGTTGAAAAACGTGTAAATGGTTTTTTTGCCAGCTTATTACAAGGCTTACTGTTGGTGGCGATCGCCTGTGTATTGGTATTGGGCCGTGGGCCAAGTTTTGTGGTGGTCATGGCGATTCCGGTTTCCATTTTTATTGCCATTGGTTGGTTAGATTTAACCGGTTTTGCCTTACAACAAATGTCCATTGTGGGCTTGGTGATCGCGCTTGGGTTATTAGTGGATAACGCCATTGTGGTGGTTGAAAACGTCATGCGTTTACAGCGTGAAGGACAATCACCTGAACAAGCTGCCAAGCGCGGCAGCTCTCAAGTTGCCTTGGCGATTATTAGCGGCACCCTGACCACGGTATTGTCATTTGTTCCCATGCTTTTGATGCAAAATGGTTCGGGTATGTTTATTCGCTCCATGCCGGTGACGGTTGTTTTAACCTTATTGGCGTCTTTGCTGGTGGCTTTAATTTTAACCCCTTTACTCAGTACGCGTTTGCGCTGTAAGCAAACGGGGCCAACTAAGATGCAAACCCGTTTAGATACATTAAGTGCTGGCCATTATGCCCAAGCATTGGATTGGGCGTTAAACCGTCCTAAAAAAATTATCTCCATTGCGTTGGCGGTATTTATATTAGCGCTGGCGTTGTTTCCTTTTATTGGGGTGAGCTTATTTCCTAAAGCGGAAAAACCCATGATCTTGGTAAATTTAGAATTACCAGAAGGCGCCAGCTTTTCGCAAACACAAGCCCAAGCCAAAAGCATAGAATCTATCTTGTTAACTAAAGAATTAGTGCAAGATGTGGTGGTGAATGTGGGTCGGGGTAATCCTCGTATTTATTATAACGTCAGCCCAAATCGTCAAACGCCTAACTTCGCTCAGTTATTTGTAAGGTTAGAAGCCAGTGATTTAGCCATTGTGGAACCGTTTGTTGAATCATTGCGTTTAGAGTTAGGTGCGTTATCGGGTGTGCGTGTATTCATTAAAGAATTTAACCAAGGCCCGCCCGCAGAAGCTCCCATATCCATTCGGGTGCTTGGCGATGATTGGCCATCCATTAAACAAGGTGCCAACTTGGTCGAAGCATTATTTAACGAGCACGCGGGCACGGTGAATATTGAAAACCCAATTGGCAAACACAAGGTGGATATCAAACTAGACATCAATCGTGATAAAGCGGCCATGCTTGGACTGTCAGTGAACACCATAGACCAAACCATTCGTGCAGCATTAGTGGGCTTGCCTATGGGGATTTATAAGGATGACTTAGGAGATGAATTTACAATTATGCTTAAGTCCTCGGATTCCCTTGAACCGCAAATCAATGCCTTTGATAGTTTGCAGCTACAAACCCCTTCTGGCGATATGGTGCCGTTAAAGCAGGTGGCCAGTATTGAATTGGCCAGCAGTATTCCACGCTTTCAACATCACAATACGCAGCGCATGGCGAGGGTGACATCGGATGTTCGCAGTGGCTATAACGTGGCCGATGTGACGGGTGATATAACCACGCAATTGGATCAACTGGCCTTACCAAAAGGGGTGAGCCTGTCCATTGGTGGTGAACAAGAAAACCGTCAAGAGTCCTTTGGTGGTATGGCGAAAGCCTTAATTGTGGCCATGTTAGGTATCTTTGCTGTGTTGGTAATGCAATTTAAATCCTTTAAACAGCCTTTGATTATTTTCAGTGCCATTCCGTTTGCGGCAACCGGCGCTTTTTTTGCGCTGTTTATCAGTGGTTATACGTTTTCATTTACCGCGTTTGTAGGTCTCACATCCTTGGTGGGCATTGTGGTAAACAATGCCATCATCATTGTGGATTACGCTAATCAAAAACTCAGGGAAGGCTCCGCTGTGTTAGATGCCATCGCCGATAGTGCTAAAGTGCGAATGACCCCCATACTGCTCACCACGGTTACGACCATAGCGGGTTTATTGCCCCTGACATTGAGTGGCTCAAGCATGTGGTCGCCTATGGGCTGGGCCATTATTGGTGGCTTATTGGTTTCCACCTTATTGAGCTTATTTGTGGTGCCGGTTTTGTATGTGTTGTTTACTGCAAAAACAGACGTGGACATGGCGTTAAATCCAGTATGAATGAACAGTTAACTGAACATGACAAAATGCTAGGCGGTGAGTGGTTTAACCCAACCGACCAAGACTTACGCCTGCGCCGTGAGCAGGCGCGACTTGCATGTGCGAAGTACAATGCGCATCCGAGTAAAGGCAATCTTAGGCACGTGACGCGATTACTTAAAACCAAGCCGAAGCAAATGGTCATTGAACCTGGTTTTCAGTGTGATTACGGCTCTAACATTTGTGTGGGTGAGAATTTCTTTGCCAATTTCAATTGTGTGTTATTAGACAGTGGTTTGATCACCATAGGCGATAACGTATTACTGGGCCCCGATGTGCATATTTATACGGTGGATCACCCTCGTGATGCGGTGCAACGCCGGCAGGGTTTATGTCAGGCTCAGCCGGTGGTCATTGGCGATGATGTCTGGATTGGGGCTGGGGTGAAAATCTTACCCGGTGTCAGCATAGGTGAGGGGGCCATTATTGGCGCTAACACCCTTGTTAAGCGTGATGTTACGGCGTTTTCTCGTTATATGGGTGATGCTCAATAAGTCTGCCTTAGTGGGCTCGTTGCCTATTTAAAAGCGTCTACACTGAAGGTATGACGTTATCTTTGTTACACACTAACCGCTTTGCCACCATGGTGGTTGCGGTTTTAGCTTATTACCTGGCGGGTTTAATTGGCTTGCAGTTGGCGATCCCCCTTGGTTTTGCCTCTGCGGTTTGGCCAGCTTCCGGTGTGGCATTGGCACTGGCGGTTATCTTCCATGCTCCCTCTGTCATTGTGGGGACGTTTCTTGCGTCGTTTTTACTCAACTTACAACTCGTAATGAAGGCCAGTGGTGACGTTAATGTGTCTTTGGCGGTTGTGCCTTTTTTCATTGCTTTAGGTGCAGCTTTACAAGCAGGTGTTGGCGCGAGGTTGTTTCGTTATTTCTCAAAGCAGAAGTTAACATCGGATATGGCTCACACCATTACCCGCTTTGCGAGTATTGTGGTGCCCGTTGGTTGTTTGGTGTCAGCATCCGTTGGTGTGGCTACACTGCGAATTAATGATGTTATTTCCAGTGATGAAATGCTTTTTTCTTGGTTCACCTGGTGGCTAGGGGATGGTATTGGTGTATTACTATTTACCCCTATGCTGATGGTGATATTAGCGGACAAACGATATTTTAAATTTTCACGACGAT
>NYTP01000016.1 GCA_002683575.1 Bermanella sp. | reverse complement strand
CATGTGTTTAGTGGTGGTGAAGTCTCTTGTTTGGTGAATCCGTATGCGTGTAATGAAACCAAGTTAATTCAGCAGCCATTAGTCAAAAAGAAAAAAATTGCAGTAGTGGGTGCAGGCCCAGCTGGTTTATCAGCGGCGACAACCGCCGCCGAGCGTGGCCACGATGTAACACTCTTTGATGGCGCCAGTGAAATTGGTGGTCAGTTTAATATTGCTAAACAAGTGCCGGGTAAAGAAGAGTTCAACGAGACCATTCGTTACTTTAACAAGATGATTGAAAAAACCGGCGTTAAGTTGCAGTTGAATACTCGGGTGCAATGCGCTGATCTTGTTGCCGCAGGCTTTGATGAGGTGTTTCTGGCCACGGGTATCGTGCCGCGCACGCCTGAATTAGAAGGCATTGATCACCCTATGGTTTTAAACTACTTGGATGTATTACGTGATAAGAAAACCGTTGGCAAGCGTGTGGCGGTCATGGGAGCAGGGGGCATCGGTTTTGATGTGTCTGAGTATTTAACTCATGGCAAAACAAACCCAAGCCTGAACAAAGATGAGTTCATGAAAGAGTGGGGCGTGGATTTGACCGTTAGCCATGCCGGTGGCTTGGCCCAAGATGCACAAGTGGAAGCGTCTGCGCGTGAGGTGTTTTTATTACAGCGTAAAAAGTCAAAAGTGGGGGCAGGGCTAGGTAAAACCACAGGTTGGATTCACCGCACCACGCTTAAGCATAAAAATGTGCAGATGATGAATAAAGTCAGCTACCTGAAGATAGATGATCAAGGTTTGCATATCGAAATGGATGGCAAACCCATGCTATTAGAAGTGGATAACGTGATTGTCTGCGCTGGCCAGGACCCTCTGCGTGAACTGCAGTTACCGTTACAAGATGCCGGTATTGAGGTGCATTTGATTGGTGGGGCCGACAAAGCAACCGAGCTGGATGCCAAGCGTGCCATTAAACAAGGTACGGAATTGGCCGCGGTGATCTAACGGGCGACCTTCCTACTAGGCCTTAACACCCCTGTTACGCAAGTGCAGGGGTGTTTTTGTTTGTGCGCTTGTTTCAAAATGGCGAGGCTCACCTAATTTAAGGTTCAATACTGTAAGCTTTATCACATATTCGCCCGTATAACTGACCTACACTAAAGTGAGATAACAATCCTTTAGGCACGTGGTGAATATGGCGCTAGATTGGATTCATCCGGTTTCCAGTTATATCGAAACCTTGATTGTCTTTAACGATGATCAAGCTGTGCAGGTTTTGACGGTAGAACAAATTGATGCCTTACTTGACTCTGATATGGGGTTGCCAGATCTTCGTGGGCAACTAAGAGTGGTTTATGTGCAGGCCAATCATGATTGGCTCATCAAGGCCATGGTGTGCTGTACCTTGTCGTTTGACGAAGACGGGTATTGCGAGACGGATCGCTTCTTACCACTGCAACGTTTGTGTGATTCAGCCGGGCCAGGCCCTGACTTCGGCGCCGGCCGGATTCGATTAGCCTGTCGCAGTCAATGTCCTATATCCGGTTATAAGGTGGATCTTTGGGACCCTTCTACTAAAACCTTTAGTGCTGTCACGCAAGCCCTAAAAGAATGCCAAGACAGCTTGTTAGATTCGGGTGCTGACAAACACAACGATGAAAGTGATGTGGATGTCATCAAGCGCACCTTACGCAATGAAGAAGCAGCAAATCGAAATCAAGTTCAGCAGCTACAGCAGGCCCTTGAGCAGCAAACCATGCTCAGCGAGCGCTTAACGGCGCAAGTTTTACAGTTAACGGAGCAACGTTCATCACTGCATGAACATGAACTGCGAATGCAGAATGAACGCTTAAATATGAAAGTAAGAGAGCAGCAAGTCTTACTTGAAAAGTTACGCGCTCAATCCACACCGTCTTCTAATGCTGATGTGGATGAATTAGATTATGAAGCGAATGACAGTGTTGTTAAGCGTATGCAGGATAATGAGGTCATGAGCGTGGCCTACCACCCAGGGGCTGGCCATATTAATTTGCATCCTCATCAGTTATTTGAATATTTAGATGACCCCATTGCCTATGCCGCCCATCAAGTTTCGTTAAGTAAAGGCGATTACCTTACTTGGCTTAAGCACCATGATTCGCCTCAATGTGCTGTCTGTGACACGACTATTAGTGTGATAGGAGACCCGAGTATTTTTGATGAGCACTCAGATATTTATTGTGAACAGCATAAACCACTTGAGTAAACCTTGAGTTTGTGGAGACTAGCTTGTTTGTGCTGTTGTTATTTCCACATGACTCTTTCCGCTTCTACATTTCCTAAGCCAATAATCCAGCCTATCCGTTTGCATGTTTTGACTGACTTTGATGTTTCGTTGCATGTTAAGCGTGATGATTTGATTCATGGTGCTGTCAGTGGCAATAAATTATTTAAATTGCATTATTATTTGCAAAGGTTACAACAAGAAAAAAAACAAACGTTAATAACTTTCGGCGGAGCATTTAGTAATCATTTGCATGCGACCGCTTATATTGGCAAACATCTGGGTATTAATACGGTCGGAATTGTTCGTGCTGAACCTCATGAGCTAACCCATCTAACACCGACCTTACAAGATTGCCGCGACTGGGGGATGCGCCTTGAACCGGTTTCTCGCAGTGAGTATAAATTAAAGCAGCAGTCTGCTTGTGTGTGTGACATTGCTCAAAAATATCCTGATCCCCTTTGGGTACCTGAAGGTGGCTCAGGAGTATTAGGTGTTCGCGGTGCCCAGTTGATTTTAAAAGATGTGGATCAGTCTCAATACGATGTTATTGTTTTGGCTTGCGGAACGGGTACCACACTGGCTGGGGTGATTAATGCCAGTGAGCCGCATATTCATGTAGTCGGTATTCCAGTTTTGAAAGGGGCTAGGTGGATGCAGGCAGAGGTCGAGCAATATTTAAATCCAGGGAGGGATAACTGGCAGCTAGCGTTGGACTATCATTTTTCTGGTTATGCTAAGTGGAATGAAGAGCTGTTGGGTTTTATAAAACATGTAAAGCATGAAGCCAACTTGACATTGGATAAGGTGTACACCGCTAAGGCATTGTATGGTTTGGTTGATATGGTCAAAAGGTCGGTAATAAAAAAGGGCAGCCGTGTGTTGTTCATTCACACAGGTGGGCTTCAAGGTGCAAGGGCATAGCAGAGTTTTCTGTGAGGAATGCTTGGCATTCCTCACAGTCTCACCAAGAATTAAGCGACTTCGGTGCTGCTTACATGGGCTTCATGGGTTCGGTTGCTGCGGTACTGAGCAGGGCTCATTCCCACGTATTTAATGAAAATACGATCCAGCGTGCGACGACCAGAGAAACCAATCTTCATGGCAATTTGCTCGATGCTTTGTTTGTTATCCATCAACAAACTTTTTGCTTCCTCGATGCGCGAGTGCGTCAGAATTGATTTGAGTGATGTCCCTTCTTGCTGAAGGTGACGATTCAATGTGCGCGAGCTAATGTGAAATAGCTCGGCCACTTCCTTTTGTGTGGCACTGAATTCAATACGGTTCTGCACAATAGCTTGACGAATACGATCGCTCAGCAATGCACGATTATTGATTTTCTCTGCCAGGTTTTTCACTTCTGTTTTTATCATATTCATAATGTGTGGGTTTGCTTGATGAAGTTGTTTGTCAAGCCAGAAAGCAGGGAATACTGCTGATACTTCCTGACAGTTAAACCGGACCGGAGTATGAAGCCATCTTTCATAAGACGTTTCGTAGCTGGGTGCTGAAAACGGAAACAAAAGTTGGGTAAGCTTGAATTCACGACCGCAAACTTGTCGTAACCAATGACACATAACAGACATCATTAAGTCCAAGCGGACTCGCTGTTGTTCGTCAATATCTTGGTTAATTGGAAACGTAATTTTGACGCTTCCATCCCCTTTGCGACTGAAAGTTGGCGGTGCTTCATCACTGAACAGGATGTAGTAACGATTAAGGAATACGAGTGCTTCACCTAAGGTGGAACAGCATAAAAGCAAGTGCTGCAATAAATTGTAGGAACGTGCTTCAAGGCTGGCACCAGCGCTTAACCCTAAGTCACTCTTGCCGCTGACCTTAACCAGTTCTTGGAAAAGGGCATCAACCTTAGCAACGGTAATGCGGTTATCAGGGTCCAGCAGCAAGTCAGGATTGATCCCTGCTTGGGTTACTGCGCTGGCCGTGTCAAACCCAAGGGCTTTAACATGGCTGATAACTGGGTTAATCAGTGATACAGATATGCAGTCGGATGTCACCGTACTGATCCTTTCTTTTGTTATTGTTATTTTAAATGGGATCTCTGTCCTGATTATAAAAATGCACATAATGTGCCATTTACATTATTTGTCTAAATATGGCAGGTACGGGCTAGGTTTTTTTTATCAGAACGGGTTAATAGAAAAATCAAAACAGGCAGACTTGTTACGCATAGTAACTATTTCAGTAACAAGTCTGGGTACATTTTACTCTTATTGGTTGCTTAAAAATGAATCTCAAGACCAGTAGAGAAGGCTTCTAGTTTGCCCCGCGGGAAGGCTTCTGCGTTTAGAGTCAAAATGGAGTATTCCGTGCGAACCGCTAGCCAGCTAAGAGGTTTGAATATGGCACCGTAGCCATACCAGAAATCCACGGCCCAGGTACTTTTTGGGTTGTCTGTGTCTACTACGCGGCAACCATTAAGATCTTGATTAGGGCACTCGTCTGGAATGTTTGCAGCATTGTCCAAATCTGTTTCGTTACCGTCTGAATCAAACGCTGGGCGAGGGGCAAAAATGGTCATGCTGATGCTTTCTGCCTGCCAAGCCATAAAGCTCACCCGAGCATAGACCTGCATCCAGCCATTAACGGATTTTTTGAATTTTAAACCGGCCGATAGGCCTTGGGTGCGAATATTCGCTAGACCTTCAAATCGTGCCACCTGTTCGTTCACGGACTGTTCACCATAGCCGGTGTTTTCAAAGCTGCCATTGTCATCGATGTCATCCGGGTCGCCTTCTTTAAAGGTTGGGTCATCGTAGCGAGAATAGCCATAATCAATATAGCTCCACTCAAGATCTAGCCAGGGCGTGACATTGCTGCCAAAGTCCACACGAAAACCATCGTCTTGTTGGTCAAAACTGGCCGAGGTATTAATGTTGTGTGCCGCGCCAAAGTAGCCAGCATGTACATGAAAAGAAAAAAGAGTGCCGCTGATGAAAACCAATGCAAGGGTTTTAAAGGAAGTGAGTGCGTCCATGAATAGCTCTATGATTATTTTTATTTGGCAGGCATTTTAACCAGCATTCCTTTGGCTGTCATGGCTTGTGTTGGATTCTTGGCTTAAAGCAGGCATGAACCTGGTTAATTTACCTTTGAATTAGAAAAGTAAAACCATGGTATTAGGTTTGCGCGGTGTTATTGACCAAATCTCATGCCGCTGTTTTCAAGATATTGGCGTTCTTGCTCGGTTGATGTTCGGCCTAAAGCTTTATTGCGGTGAGGGTAGCGTGAAAATTCCTCAATAATCGCTTTATGTGTTTGCGCGAACTCTAGAATACGCTGAGCTTTTTCCCCATGGCGCTCAACTAATTGAGAAAAGACCTTAATAGATCGCTCTTGAATGGCTAAATCCTCACTGTGTTGCAGTGGCATGCAGCAAAATATGGCCACATCTAGGGGCTGCGTTAAGTGGTGTTGGCTATCAATCATAGCTAAGCAAATGTCTAAGGCTTGAGGGTCTCCACTGAATGCTTTAGCTTGGCCGCGGAAAATATTGCGTGTGAATTGATCAAGTAAAAGAATACTGGCAATTTTATCTTCTTGGCTGTCACAGGGAAATTCACCGACGAGTGCTGCTTGTACCGCGTCGCCAAATGTTTCTTCAATCTTTTTGTCCAGTGCTTCATCGCTTTCAAACCATAGACTCGCTTGTTGCTTGGCCGCTTTCTCATCATAAGGCCATGCGCCGAACCAAAAGCTTAAGATATCTTGAGTGAGTGAATTCACGTTGATCACCTTTATCTAAATGTTTTTCGAATTTAAATTATGAGCCTGCCAGTAACAAGTGTTGAATGTCATTAAACCCCATTTTCTCAAGGGTTGTATGAAGTGGTTGTGAGATATTTGCGGTTGAATAAAACTTGGTGTGTCCTATCTTGCTCGTTTTTTTGAGCGTTTCCTGCTGATCTGTTGTGGTGTCGATGCTGTGATTTTTGAGTAGTGTTTTACAGCGTTTGGCAATGGCGTGGGCGGAGTGGATCCAGTGAATATGTGGCGCGCATTGTTGAAGTTCATCTATTAAGTGAGGAAAGTGCGTACAACCGAGTACAACCACATCGCATTGTGCGTGTATGAAGGGGGCGATAATGCGATTGAGTTGGTTTAATTCGATAGGTTGCTGGCTGAGTTTATTCTCGGCCATTTCGACCAGTTTTGTGGTACCTATTTGAGTGACATAATCTGATTGAGAAAATTCTTCTATGAGGCCTTTTAAGTAAGTGCCTTGAATCGTGGCGGGGGTCGCAAGAATACCAATCGCGTTATTATTACTTAATTGTGCAGCGGTTTTTATGGCGGGAACCACACCCACAACGGGAATATTGGTCGTCTGACGAAGAGTATTTAGACAGACTGTGCTGGCGGTATTACAAGCAATAACGACGACATCAATAGGGTGTTGTTTTTGTAATTCGGTGACTAAATATTCCATACGCTGGTTTAGCCATTGCAGGTCTTTGTTGCCGTATGGCGAATGTGCATGGTCGGCTAAGTACACAATATCACAATGGGGTACGGCATTTTTTATGGCAGGTAAAAGGCTGAGCCCGCCAACGCCGGAGTCAAATAAAGCAATGCAGGTCAAAACGAGCACTCGTTAATAAAAGGCCCGACATTATACGGGCCTTTTATATGAAAAATGTGTGAAGGGTATCGGTTTGGGTGGTTTATGGTTGCTGTGTCGGTGTCTGAGCAGGCGCTACCTGTGAGTTAATCACTTCGGCTGAGTCGACTTCTTGTACTGTTTCCTCAATTTCGGCGTCAGTTGAGGGTGATGTTATTTCTACTTCAACAGGTTCTGACGGATCTATCGCTTTTTCGGTTACAACAGGTTCAGTTGACTCAATAGGCTCAGCCGTTTTGGTGGGTTGTTGAGACTGTAAGGTTTCAGGTTGCTCAGGTACGCTTGTGTCCACAGCTTGCTCTTGTGTTGGCAAGGTATCTACTTGAGCAGGCGTCGGTTCAACAGGATCTAATGGCAGGGCCGAATCAACTGAAGAGTTGTCTGGGGAGGCGTCATCAACTGCGTTGCCACCGGTGACCTCAGGTGTTGTTAATTGTGGCTGCGCTTGTGTCATGTTCAATTGAGCTTGTTCTTTGAGGGATTTAATTGTGGCTTCTAGCGTGAGCTTTTCTTGCTCCCATTGAGCATTACCTTGTTTGGCTAGGGCTTGCTTGCTAAGTGTTTCTACCGCTTGAGCCAAGGCGATGGATTGATTTTTAAGAGGCATGTGGTTGATGTTGTCGTGTCCTATAGCCTGTTTGACTCGGTCTAGTAGTGATTCTACATATAAGATATGTTGCTCAGCTTGTTCAGCATTGAGTTTTAAAAGTGGTTGAGCGGCCTTGGCGACTTCTTCAGCATGTTGGGCTAGGCGAATTGTCGCTTTGGCGCTGTCAGCAATTAACTCGCGGTTTTTGTATTGGCTTTCGATGAGAGTTTCCAGTTTCTCAACGGCTTTTTCTGCAATCTCATAAGTTTTAATGGCAAAGTCTTCAGCGTCGGCATCTTCTGCTTTTTCTAATGCGTTTTCAGCTGGATTAAAGTGGGCAACTTTTAGGGTTTCGATCTCTAATTCAGTGATGTCATCTAATACGTCTTGTTGGTCTTTGCTGGCATTACTGGTTTTACCTTTTTCAATGAGAATGATTAGGTCCTTGATATCATCTTCGATGTCCTCGAAATCATCTTTCACCAGAACATGTGCATTAATATCGCTGAGCATTTGCATGCCATCAAAACTGGGTTTTAACTGATTTAAGACGGCCTTTTTGTTAGTAAGGCCTCGCTCAAATAATGCTTGAGCTGTAAGACTATGGGTTACGGTTTCACTGGCAGGCTTGTTTTGTTTAAGGGCCGCCTCGGCTTTCTGCATTTCTTGTTCTGCTTGCGCCATATAGCCCGGGCTAAAATAGTATAGATCTTGTTGTTGGGCGCTGATTTGTAAATTACGGCTCGTTTCAATGGCTTCAGTTGGGTCTAGTTCGCTGGTTTGTGCTTCACTGATTGCTGCTTGTTGGATAAGGGCGGTATCTTTGATTGCAGGGCCTGAGCAGGCGGAAATTAAACTTAATGTGCATAAACCCAATAAGGTTTTATTCATGAGGGTGGCCTTGGTAAATGTGATCTACTTAACAGTTTACCAAAGGCTATTAATAAGGACAGGCTAATTTGGCTGCAAAATATGGAATTTATATTCGCTCAGAATTTTTACCTCTATTAACACTTGTTCTCGGTTGGCCTCTTCTAGAGCAAAACGTTGTTTGTCTTGTTTGAACTGTTCTTGGCGGGTGAGTGCTTTATAGGCTTCATGGGTAGGCATTGTTATGGTCTGTGCAAAGTGCGCCTGGATAGTTTTGAACTCAGGTTTATGCTGCAGCTCATCGTCTAATCGATCCATCAGTACTTTTATTCGTAGGCAGCCTTCAGTGATTTCACACTGACCTTGCAGCATGGAATTCGCAATAAATCGAAGATCACTGGCCAGTTCGTCTCGGTGTTTTTGCCAAGCGTCCTTATTGCGTTGAATTTGCTCGGCTTGCTGGTGTTTGACCTTGCGTAATTTAATAAGGTAATACGCAGCGGTCGCCACAAGGGCGGCTAATATAATAGTGGCGGTTATCACGAGATACAGCATGGCGTGGACCCTTTAATCAAAATACTAGATTATATAGGTTTCATCGTAAGGTTGCGAAAGGGCATCAAAAGCTTGGTTGGTGCTAAGAAAAACCATACCAGGTGAGAGCGCCTCTATGAAGCCTCGCTTACTGAGTTCATCCATTACCGGGCCTTTTACCTCTGCTAAATGCAGCTGTTTACCTTGTGCTTGAAGCTTTTCATTCCAACTTTGCAAAAGGTCTAGGCCATCGCTGTCGACAATATTGACGGCTGAACAAACAATCAACAAATTATGAATCTTTGGCGATTGTGCCAGTGCTTGTTCCATAAATGCATTGATGGTTTCGATGTTGGCAAAATGAATACCTTCATCAATGCGGATGGCAAGCAGGTTGTCATCTGTAATCACTTTGTGTCGTTTGATGTTCCTGAAATGTGTGGAGTCTGGGATTCGCCCGATAATGGCCATGTGTGGCTTGGCTGCACTGCGAATTAAAAAAATAACCGATAAAGCCACACCGGCAATAATGCCCATTTCAACGCCTTGCCAAAGTACGCCTATAAACGTGATCAGCCATATGCTGTTTTCCTTTGGGTGTATATGCCAATTACGAACCAATGGGCTGATGTCGATCAAGGACCAGACAGCTAAAATAACAATGCTGCCCAAAGCAGCAAGGGGGATATATTGAATGAGATCTAACGCAAAGACTAAAAACAATAAAACAAATGACGCGGTAAAGGTACCAGCCAGTGGACTACTAGCACCAGCTTGATGGTTGACCATAGAGCGCCCAAATCCCCCAGCCACTGGGTACCCTGAGAATAAGCTGGCTGCAAAGTTTGCACTGGATATGCCGACTAATTCTTGATTCACGTGAATCCGTTCTTTGTGGGTTTTGGCGAGGGTTTTTGCAACGGAGGTACTTTCAAGGAATCCAATTAAGGCTATCAGTAAGGCGCTGGGTAAAAGCTGCTCGAATAAATGCCAGGGCAGTTGGATGGAAAATTGAATCACGCCATGATTATTTGCCTGTGAACCTAATTCAATGGTGCTAAAACTGTGCGGCAGAAAATATACGGCTAAACTGCCCACTATGACAGCACATAAGGGGCCAAGTTTGCTGATAAAGCTGTGTGGGATGCGGCGAAAAATTAACAATGCTAGCAGGCAAATAACCGACAGGGTGGTTACTGCTACATCGAAAATCCCTTGTTTAAAGATGTTCTCACCCAGCACAAGCGGCAGCTGTTTGCTGATGATTAACACGGCAGCCGCGGTGGTAAATCCCTGAATAACAGGATGGCCAATAAAGTTTACAATATGGCCAAGGTTAACCATGCGCATCGCCGCTAATATCAAAGCAACTTGCAGTGCCAGTAATTGAGCCGCACCTGTAACCTGGGATGTGTCTATGTCTTTTAATGCCTGTGCCACCATTAAGCTGACAATGGCGACTGGCCCTATAGCTAGAGCGTGGCTTCTGCCAAACAAGGTGTAGGCAAGCAGAGGAAAGATACAGCTAGCCAGTGCCACTGATGGAGGTAGGTTGGCTAATAATCCATACCCAATCGCTTGGGGTATGATCAAGATAGCCACCACTAAACCTGCAATGATGTCACTGGACAGTGACCATTGACCCTGTCTCCATGGGAAAAGCCAGTTAGGCATAGTTACTTCGCAAGGTCAGCGCAGTAGATAGACTGCAATACTTCGATCACTTCTTTGGCTTTTGAGCCTTGCAGTGAATAAAAAATGGTTTGCGCATCTCGGCGGGTGTTCACCAGGTTTTCACGGCGTAACCAGGCCAAATGCTGACTCAATGCAGACTGGCTTAAATCGAGACGATCGTTTAATTGGCTAACATTCAATTCGCCTTGAGCCAATGAGCATAAAATCATCAGGCGGTTTTCGTTCGCCAAGGCTTTTAGCAATTGAGACGCCTCGGTGGCGTGAGCCTTCATTTCTTGAGCAATGGGGAATGTTTCCATGGCTTCCTCGGAAGTAGATGAGCTATTCTAAATTTAACACAATATTTAATGAAAGCTAAATTAGATTTTGCTAATGTAGTCTTATTCATTTTTTATACAAGGATAAAGCATGCAGATCGAAAGCTTTTATCATCAAGATACTCAGTCATTTTGCCATATCCTTTATGATGAGATGACCTTGCAGGCGGCTATTATTGATCCCGTAATGGATTATAAAGCCAATTCCGGTCAAACCAGCTTCATCTTTGCAGATGATGTCATTGCTAGGGTTAACAGCCTTGGATTGAAGGTGCTCTTTATCTTAGAGACCCATGTGCATGCCGATCACCTAAGCGCAGCGCAGCATATAAAACAACAGCTGGGTGGTCGTATCTTGATTGGCGATAAAGTATCACAAGTCCAGGCACATTTTGATCAGGTATTTGCCATTAATAGCCAGCAAGAGGCCTTGTTTGATGGCTTGCTATCGGCAGGGGATGTTTTGGAACTGGGTGAAGTTACTATTCAAGCGTTAGCAACCCCTGGTCATACTCCGGCATGTCTGAGTTATGTTGTGCGTGCGCCAAATGAAAGTGTGCATGTGTTTGTGGGGGATACCTTATTCATGCCCGATATTGGTACCGCACGGTGTGATTTTCCAGGTGGGGACGCGATTCAGTTATATCGCTCAATTCAATCGATCTTTGCTCTTGGCGATGATGCTCAGTTGCATATGTGTCATGATTATCCACCCAATGGACGCGATGTAAGGTCGGTTGTCAGCGTGGCTGAGCAAAAACGCGATAATATTCATGTGTCGCAAGGGGTCAGTGAATCTGAGTTTGTCGCTAAACGTGAAGCACGAGATGAAAACTTAGCCGCACCTCGCTTGATTCTACCCAGCTTACAGGTCAACGTGCGCGCAGGTCATTTGCCCAGTACCGATGAGCAGGGTAGGCGGTTCCTAAAGATCCCTATACGCTAAGTTTGGATATAAATAGCCATAAGAACCGGTGTTCTTGTGCATTTTACTTATACTCTGCTAGCTTTAAGCGTATCAAAGAATAAAAGCAGGGAAGGCATATGGCGTTTTCAAACCGTTGGGTGCTGGCAGACGGCACGCTAAATGATGAGCCTATTACCATTCGTTACCGTGATGAACTGGATGCAGAATTGGCATCTGGTGAATTTAACCAGTGCGTGCAGATTTCTTGGAGCGCTGCGGATGTTGACCCTGAAACCGGTTACCCTAGCAATAAAGAATTAGTTTTCATTGATGATTTTAATCAAAAATTGATGGGCGCCATAGAAAAAGACGCTCATGCCTTGGTTGTCATGGTGATTATGTGCCAAGGGGTGAACCAATGGATTTTATACGCAAAAGACACAACACAATTGCAGGCTGATTTAAATTCTATTCCTACCGATACGGGTTTATACCCCATTAAGATTGTGGCGGAAGAAGATACAAAGTGGGATATCTTTACTCAATTGCGTGATGCCATCAAAACACAATAATTTACCTATCCTAATAACATCGAAACAAAAAAAGCCGCTTAGCGGCTTTTTTTGTTTGTGCGATCCAGTTAGCTACTCACAGAAAAAATGATTATTGAGCGTCTGGACTTTCAGGCTTCTGTTGGCGAGTGCCTTTTTTAGCGGCTAGTTTTTTTGCTTCTATTTCAGCGGCTTTCTCTTCAGCTTGTATCCGTAACGCTTCTTCTTCAGCCAGCATCATTTCTGGGGTTTCGTAGGTGAGTTTGCCCAGTTTGCCTGAGCGCAGTTCGTGAATCAGTATTTCTGCTGCTTTGTGCATATCAACCACACCACCTGCACGTAGGCAGCCCCGTTTACGGCCAATGCCGTCGATGAGCGCTTCACCTGTTGTGGGTAGGTCAGTAAATTTATAGCGCTCGCGTATGGTTTGAGGATAAAGCTGAAGCATCATGTTGCCGGTGAATTCGGCCACTTCGAAATAGTCCAGTGCTGTGTCACGAACGGCACCGCTGGCGGCTAAGCGAAAACCACTGCTGATATTATGAATTTTTGGCCATAAAATGCCCGGAGTATCCGATAGCACAATACCGTCGTTGATTTTAATCTGCTGTGGGTGTCGTGTTAAGGCAGGCAGGTTACCTGCTTTTGCCACGGTACGACCCGCCAGTGTATTGATTAAAGTGGATTTGCCCACATTGGGAATGCCCATGATCATGGTGCGAATTGATTGTTTTTTATCGGCTCGCTCTGGCAGCATGCTCAAGCAATATTGTGTAATGGCTTTAACCTGTTTTTTATCTAGTCCAGTTAATGCCATGGCTCGTGTGTTGGGTAAGCCATTAAAGTAATCGAGCCATTTTTTTGTATGCTCAGGGTCTGCTAGATCGGATTTGTTAAGTAGCTTTAAGCAGGCTTTTCCGGCTCTTAGTTCTGGCACTAATGGGTTTTCGCTTGAATAGGGTAAGCGAGCATCTAGGACTTCAATCACAAGATCGATTTGCGGCATCATCTCAGTAATTTGCTTACGTGCTCGGTGCATGTGACCGGGAAACCACTGAATAGCCATGATGAATCCTATAAATATGTAGACAACAGAAAGCCGGCTATTTTACGGGGTTATGGCAGGTGGGGAAAGGAAATAAGCAGATTGCCTTAAAACTAAGGCAATCTGAGGGTTTTGCTTAAAAATTAAGCAAAGATAGAGTTGTTGCTTGGCGCATCTTCTTCGTTTTCAGCGTTGGCTTGTTCAGCAAAGGGCGCGTCTTGTGAAGGTGCTTCCACGTCAGACTCGTCCGTTTGCGTGCCAGCGGTTAAGGCATCTGCCTCAGGGCTTTCTTCAGACTCTGCTTTGGCCTGTTGTTCCGCTAAGATTTGCTGTGCCAGCATTTCTTGTTGTTTTTGCTGCTCTTTTTCAGCTTTGCGCTCATCTTTGATGCATTGCTTATCTTGTGCAACCCAGTTGGTACCGGTAACTTCTAGGGCATCTAAACCCTGTTCTTCGGCGATTTCGGCCGCGATGCTGTTTGCTAATTCATCAGCGTCCTTGGCCAGCATCTTTCGTTCTACAGGCTCCAGCGCGCTGAACATATCAAGGATAGCCTGGCTAAGCGCTTCGCGTACGAGTTGGTTTTTATCTTTGTTGAATCGTTTAGAGATCGTGTTAATCATGGCCATATCGGCACTGCTTACACTTACATCAACAGGGGTGAAGGTGGATTCTTGCGCAATGCGCTCTTGTTCTTCTTGGTAAAACTGTTCGATTAATGATTGCGCCTTGCTCATGCTGTCACCTCTTGCTTAATTTGAGCTAATTTATACATGCCTAAAAAGCCTTCGTCAATGTGAATCTGTATATCCATACATGGTTTTTGCTGTGTGTAATGGGTATAATTTTTTATTATTTTTAAGGAGTAATAGTCATGATGGTTGAACAACAAATAAAGCTAAAACTCGATCAAGCCTTCAAACCCATGCATCTTCAGGTTGAGAATGAAAGCCATATGCATAATGTGCCTAAAGATTCAGAGACTCACTTTAAGGTGGTACTGGTTACGCATGAATTTGATGACCTTAACAAAGTTAAGCAACACCAAGCGGTCTATCAGGTTTTGGCGGACGAGCTGGCTGGCTCGGTGCATGCGCTGGCCTTGCATACTTATAACCCACAGACTTGGCAAGCTGCACAAGGGATACCGGATTCCCCAAATTGTTTAGGCGGAAACGGTAAGTAGTATTGGCGCAATTGACAGGCAAGTGTGCGCCTTTGGTCATTGTTAGGTGAGTCTTGATAGGTATACTGCTGACTCCACGCACCGTTAATAATGAGGATAATAAATGAAACGGTTAACAATTCTGGCCAGTGCCGCGTTACTTTCTCTTAGTCAATTAAGCCTTGCGGATGTCAGCCCTTGGCAATTAGAAGCCCATGATGAAGATAAAGACATCAAGGTGTTTACCCGTGAAGTTGAAGGCTCTGAGCTAAAAGAGTTCAAAGGTGTTACTCATATTAAGGCCAGTGTGAATGCGTTTGTGGCTCTTTTAAAAGATGACCCGCAAGCTACAAGCTGGATGCATAACGTTATTGTGTTTGATGTAAAAGAACGCGTGAGTGATGAAGAAACGGTTATTTATACCGTGAATGAAGCCCCTTGGCCTGTGACCAATCGTGATACGTATATTCGTTCTATTATGACGGCTGATGCTAATGGTGTGGTTACATCATCAATTAAAGCAGAGCCTGATTATGGCAATGTCGATGAAGACTTTGTACGTATGCCAAGTGTAGATGGCGCATGGACGTTTACACCTCAAGATGAGGGTATTGTGGAAGTGGTTTACCAAGTACATGCAAATCCTGGTGGGTCATTACCAGACTGGTTAGTGAACGCAATTGTGGTTGAAACACCTATGGAAACGCTCACAAATTTGCATGACAAGGTGCAAGAAGAACAGTACCAAAACAAAACCTATGCATTTATTGAAACAGCTATGAAAGCAAGCCAGTCAGTTGCGCAAGAACTGGTTAATGAAGAATTAGCAGGTGAAGGGATTGTTTCAGAATAATCATATTTACTGCTGAGTAATTTAAAACGCCAAGATGATCTCTTGGCGTTTTTTTTGGCTTGCTCGTCAGCTTAGTAGCTCTTGGTTGCCACCGAATGCAGATGTATTGGTAGTGATAGTGTATTCCTTAACAAAAGCGTGCACATAATTTGGCCCCCCTGTTTTTGGTCCTGTACCGGACAAACCATGACCGCCGAATGGTTGTGAGCCAACTTTTGCGCCAATCATATTACGATTAATATAAATATTGCCCACAATGGCATGGTCGATAATGTAATCAATCCAGCGTTGGTTTCGGCTATGTACCCCGAGGGTTAAGCCATAGCCACTGTCATTGATTTGTTTGATTTTTTCATCAAGCTCATCATGATCAAATGGAATAACATGAAGAATAGGGCCAAAGTTTTCTTGTGTTAATTGTGAGAAGTCTTCAATTTCATATACGCATGGGGCTAAATATAATTCACTCGGTAACTGCTCGGGTAGTTTCACCTCTGCAATCAGTTTAGCGTGTTCGTCTAGCCATTTTATGTGCTCATTGAGTTTTTGTTTTGCATGGTCATCAATGAGTGGGCCGAAGTCGGTATCACGTAAAAACGGTGATTCAATGTTTAATACGGCTAGACGTCCACGTAGTGCTTGATAAAACACGTCTTTAATATCTTTTTGGATAAACAAAACACGTAAAGCAGAGCAACGCTGTCCTGAGCTATCAAATGCAGAATCAATGACATCAGGGATGAGTTGGTCAATCAGTGATGTACTGTCGGCTAACATGACATTTTGACCACCGGTTTCAGCCAGGAAGGGTATGAATTTTTCACAGTCTTTTAATAGCCATTGCTGTATGGTTTTTGCGACCTGTGTTGAGCCAGTAAAACATACCATGTCGATGAGTTGCTGATTTACCAAAGTACGGCAAATCTTTTCACCATCACCGGGTAAGAATATGAGCTGCTCTTGACTAATGCCGGCTTGATACATGATCTCAACGGCACGTTGAGCGGTTATGCTGGTTTGTTGTGCAGGCTTAGCGATTACGCGGTTACCGCAGGCCAATGCCGCACAAATTTGACCAACAAAGGTTGCTAATGGGAAGTTCCAAGGACTGATGCACAGGACGGTACCTCGTGGGCGATACTGTAATAAATTCTCTTCGCCTGTTACGGAATCAAGGATTGCTGGATCAGCAAAATTCTTTTGTGCTTGTCTTGCGTAATACCGGCAAAAGTCCATGGCTTCACGTACTTCATCTAACGCATTTTGTAATGTTTTCCCGGCCTCTTGCATGCATAAAAAGATTAATTCGAAGCGGTGTTTGTATAAAACATCTGCAATGCGCTCAACGCAATTTGTTAATGTCTCTAGGTCTGCAAACACCGGCGCGGGATTTTTTAATAATTCGCAGCAAGCATTAATGGCGATATCGTCACTTGGATAAAGCATGCCCAAGCGTTGATTGTCCACGGGGCTGAGTAAGTCTCGAGGTTGGCAATGCTTGAACTCTTGGCCGTTAATAATAGGGCTGGCTTCGTAATGTTCTTCAAAAAAAGGAAGTACAGCGTCCATGGTGCGATGATAAAATTTATCATGCTCAAGTTCTACGCCATGGCTATTTCTATAATCAACAAATATTTCACCCGGAAGAGGAACGTTCGGGTTCATAATTGAGGATTGAATTAAATGATCAGCTGGGTGTTCAGTTAATAAATGCATGGGGATTTGAGGATCATGCACTTGAAATACAAACGAACTATTTGCACCGTTTTCAATTAAACGACGAACCAAGTAGGGCAGTAATTCTTGATGTAACCCTATGGGTGAGTAAATACGACAAGTAATACCGTGTTGTTTGTTAACATGATCATACAAGGCTTCACCCATGCCTTGTAAGCGTTGAAATTCAAACGGCACTTGTGACTGCAGATTAAGAATAAATTCCACTGTCCATGCATTATGGGTAGCGAATTTGGGTTTTAGCCATTTTTGTTGATTATTTAATAAAAACCGTGAACAGGCTAAGAAATTTAAATCGGTACTGGCCTTTTGGGTAAATACCGGATATTCAGATAAACCCAGTTGTTGAGCCCATTTTATCTCTGTATCCCAGTAAGCGCCTTTTACAAGGCGCACCGGAATGTTAACTTGCAGTTTATTACCCAGCGCATATAGCCAATGCAATAAACTTAATGCCCGCTTACCATAAGCTTGAACAACAATACCAAAGTCCCCCCAATTGGCGAGATCTTGATGACTCAGTACCGTTTCAAAAATCTGCAGTGAAATATCTAGGCGATACTGTTCTTCAGCGTCGATGGTAATAGGCACATTCTCAGCTCGGGCTTTGCGCGCTAGATTTAACAATCGGTCAATAATAATGGGCATTGCCTTATGCTGTTGGCTTGGCTCATATCTTGGGTGTAATGCGGATAATTTGATTGAGATATTGTCAGTGTATTTCTTTTTACGTTTATTGCCCTGTGCCACAATGTCGATGGCATGAGAATAAGCGTCATAATATTTCTGAGCATCGGCATCACTTAGCGCTTGCTCGCCCAGCATATCGAACGAGCAGCATTGCTGCTTTGATTCTAGGTGCTGACCGTTCTCTATGGCTTCTTCGATACTCTGCGCAAATATGAATTGCTCTCCCATGATACGTATCGCACGACCAATGGCCTCACGGGTAATATTAAGGGTTAGTTTGTTAACCAAGCCTGTAATGGCTTCATTCGGTTGAGGGTTACGTGACTTGAGTACCTTGCCACTTAAGGCTAACCCCCAGCTTGCTGCGTTTACCCAAAAAGATTCACTTTTATTTAAATGATGCTGCCAACCACGTTGTGATAATTTGTCAATCAAAAGGTCATTAGCGGTGGCAATATCTGGAACGCGGATTAATGCCTCAGCTAGGCACATTAAAGTAATGCCTTCGTCTGTGCTTAAGTCATATTCTTGAAGGAGTTTGTGCAGAATAGATTGGCTATTTTGCTTTTGAATGAGCTCGATAGTTTGTGATACCGATTCGGTAAGAGCGTCGTTTTGAGTATCAGGGAAGGTGTCCAGTAATTCTTGGATGTAATCCTGCTCATCACATAAATAGTGCTGTTGAATCTGAGCCCTTAGGGCAGGGGCTTTATCAGCATGAATATTGGCCGGATCCAGCGTAAAGTCCATCATGGTGTTGTCCTTAAATTCCCCATCTTTTTATATTAGCTGAATATCAGGTAACGATGACTGAAATTGGAGGAATAGATTGGACTTAATGCGACAATATTTTACGGTTCTTGGTTTTGTGTTTGACGCAATGAGTCTAGCTTGTGTTTGACTTTTTGTGCCCGTGTCAGTTTATCCTTGAGCCCAGGAAGATTAGGCATGAGAGCTTGTGCCTGTTGCCAAAGCTCAATAGCAGTGGCGATGTTGCCTTGTCGGTAAATGCTGTCCCCTTGCTGCTCTAATTCTTGTGCATTCGCAGATAGCTGGGCTTGGGCTTTCTGCAGTATGCTGGCAACAGCTTTCCCCTTAAACGGAGGGTTGGCCAATTTAGACGACAGGGTAAGAATTTGTTCAAAATTCTCATCGTTCATAGCATTTGTTAAGCGTCTGATTAAGCGGTCTTGCCTTTGTTTTGCTGTGGCGGTATTTCTTTTCTTAAGAGCTTGGCGTATATCAATGCGGATGGGTGCATTCTTTAATTCGTGATTAAAGGCGAGCGCCTGGGTAAAGGTAGTATGCGCTAAATTGTAATTATCTTGATTAAGTGCCTCAGTAGACAAAGACAATAACTTATTTGCTAATGCTTTCTTTTCAGATTCAAGTGGCATGTCTGTTTGCCACCAGTAAAGACTCAGTTGATTGTTTCTGCGTTTAAAGTCTTGTTCCTGAGACTGTTTTACTAACAAACGCGCTTGGGCTAAAGCCACTGACGCTTCGCGTTCAACTCGTTCTTGGTTTCTCAGAGAGTCCAGTTGTAAAGCCGCTTTTTTAAGCTGAGGATTCGGTGGTTGGTTTTCTTGCAGTGACAATAAAAAACGTTCAGCTTGTTCCCATTCTTGTTTTATAAAATATGTCTGCACACGTTTTAGTTGTTTGCGACGATGAACGCTGGCTAAACGTTGAATTTTTTTTATAGTGGCCTGATCGTCCGGTTTGCTGTGCTTTACTTGAGATAAGGCTTTTTGGTATCGATGCTGACTGATCAAGGTATCGGTGTCTTCAAACCAAATACCTTGATTGAGTGTACTACAGGCACTCAGTATAAAGCAGGTTAATGCAATGATGAGTTTATTCATATTGCATGGCTTCCATTTCTGCTTCTTGTTGCATCAAAAGGCGATTAAATTTAGGGGCTAAACGAATCACATTGTGCCCGTTAACCGCATTTTGTTTGCCTTTTATTTGTAGTTTTACCGGTGGCTCAGTGACCACTAAACCCAGAGTAGAAGGGTGGTTTAAAACATCATCGCTGATCATTAATGTATTCATTTGAGCTTGCTCGCACATACGAGCTGCTAAATTTACACTATCACCTGTTATGGTTAACTGCATGCGCTCGCTTGAGCCAATGGTCCCTGCCAGCATTTCCCCGCAATGTAATCCTAAGCGAAAGTCTAAGCTAGGAAGCCCCTTTTCTTTTCGTTGTGCGTTCATAAGGTCGGTTAAACGCAAGAATATCTGTGCTGAGCAAATGGCATTAATGCTGTGTTTGTTATCTTCTTTATGCACACCAAAGGTGAGCATCGCGCCATCTCCAATATAATTATCTACCGAGCCTCGGTACATTTTTGCCGCTTGATGCAAGATAAAATAATAATGATTTAGGATGTCGGTTATTTCGCTGGGTTTAGAGCGTTCACTTAGTTGAGTGAATCCCACGATGTCCACAAACAATACAGATCCATAGACACTTCGGAGTGGCGTCTTATTGGAATTTAAATTTGCAAGTATGCCTCTGGCAATATCTTTGGAAATATAACTACTGAATTTATGCTCGATGGACTCTTTGTCTCTGAGTCCTTGAAGCATGTCATCAAAATCGTTAACTAAATCGCCAACTTCGTCGTTTTTAGTGTCAGGTAATTGCGGGTTTAAATTACCATTTGCCACCTCGGCTGCAACTTTTTGCAACCGTTTAAGTGGCGAGCTTAAATTGTTGGCTAACCAAGCTGAAATCACTAACGCCATTAAGCCGATGCTAAAGACAATGCCGCCTAATACTTTACGCGTTTGAATGAGCGAGTCCCGAATGGCGCTGTTGTCTAGAACCAGCGAAATACTGCCCGCCTGTACATCATGAAATAGAATAGGGGTTGTGTATCGGTTGACGTTTTGAGGGCGCGCGCGGGTTCTTGTTAAGGGGCTTTGGGCAATTAATTGTTGTTTATCATCCAATACGCGAATTTGACGAATACTGGTATTTTTACTCACCAAGTTATCCAACATGGACATGATGGCGAGCTGGTCAGATGCCATTACCATTTCGGCAGCACTGTCAGCGGCTTGTTGAGTAATAGTATTGGCAAATGTATCGGTTTGCTGTTGCAATAAATGGTTTAGATTATGCCCAAGATAAGCCCAAATAATCCCAATGGTGAGGCTTAGGGTGAAGGCCATTGCCAGCAGTATTTGCCAAAATAAAGGAAAGCGCAGTTTCTTAAGAAAGTGAATGTTTTGCATAACCTAGGTTCGCTAAAAAAGCGATAAAGTGGTTAAAAATCGTTCAAATATTCCATGAAATCCGTTTCGATGAAACCGTGTGTTATCAGTATAGGTTAGCGTTACGCAAGGCGAATAACAAAGGCAAAGCCTCAAGCTGTGATGGGCGTCTTGCTTTGGGTAAACACTCGAGCATTAAAGACGCTCAATCCCAGCCGTCGCCATAGTCATGGACAAGTTCGTCACCTTTCTTGATGCTCTTGATTGCCACAACCGTAAAGTCATCATAATACGCGACATTGGGTTTTTTGTTGTGATTGATGTACTTAAGATCATTACTGACTTTAAATTTATCCTGGCCATCATTCATCCATAATACATGCGGGCCATCCGTTTTGCAGGCTTTCCCTTCTAGTTTTCCGATGAGTGTGTCTTTTTTGATCGCACATTTAGCAAATAACCCTTTGCCATGAATTTCACTGGTTTTTACTTCAACGAGATCGGATAGTTGTTTAGTCATGTGTTAATCGTTTTGGTTATATTCTTCACCTTGGCGATAGGCGCCCGGTGTCATGTTAGTCCATTTTTTAAATGCACGATGAAAGGTGCTGGGTTCTGAAAACCCGAGTTTTTCAGCCACTTCTTGAATACTTAGGTCACCGCGTTCTAAGTAGTATAACGCACTATCGCGACGTAGTTGGTCTTTAAGTTCCTGATAGGTGAGGCCTTCCTCTTTTAAACGGCGTCGAAGAGTTTGCGCGCTGGTATGAAGCGCCTGAGCCACGTACTCAAAGTTGGGCAGTTCAGCGGATAAATCTGAGCCAATAATTTCACGTATTTGAGTGACTAAGCTATTGCCTTCATCAGGTCGAGCCAATAAATCTGCTGGGCTTTGCTTTAGAAATTGTTTTAGAGTCGTTTCATTTTGCGTTAATTTCGATTGCAAAAATTTAATGGGAAAACGAATGCCGGTAAAGTCATTGTTAAAATGGATGTCGCAATAAAATATTTGTTGGTATTCGTTTTGATTTACCGGTGCAGGAAATGTGAAATAGGCATCGACTAAACGAATACGACGGCCAATTAACCAGCTACCAAAGCGATGCCAGATAACCAGTATTGACTCAATTAAAAAGTGATCAGGATCGTTTAATTTACTTTCGTCTACCTTAATTGTTGCGTATTCATCATCCACCTCTAAGGTGATATCGGGTAGGTGTAAAAACAAACCATAAAAGCGATAAGCTCGGCGAAAGGCTTTTTCCAATGTTGGGCAATGTATTACGGCATGGCACATCATCGCAAAGGAGCCAAGAGGGCTCACCTCTTGGCCAAGCCCCATGTATTCATCTTGCATTTCTACCCAGATGTTTTGAATAAGCTGAGCGTATTGTTTTGCTGTCACACGGGCCTTAGGCTCATGTAAAACATCCTGCAATATCCCGGATCGTTCTAATAGCGCATTGATATCAACGCCGTGGTCTTGCGGGCCTCGTAATGCGGCTTTTACATAATGATAGGGTATTGAAAATTCTAATATGCTCATAACACCCAGCTAAATAATTATAATAATTGACGAATTGCGACAAGCATACACAAAGCGGTTTGCTCTTGCAGCAGATAACCTAGACATCATGAACACTATATGATCTATTGGAGGGGATAAAAATAACAATAACAAAATCAATTAAGACAGCCGAGGTGCCTATGCTTAGCCCATTAGCCGCTTTTTACAAAGCCGTTGAAGAACAGCCCAATAGAGCCTATCTACGCCAACCTATCAATGGTGAATATCAAGAATTAACCTGGTCTCAGGTAGAGGTTTTGGCCCGTAATATGGCCCATCAGCTTACGCAATTAGGCATAAATAAAGGGGACAAGGTCGCCCTTTGGTCTAAAAACTGTGCGCAATGGATTATGGCCGATTTGGCCATCATGATGGCAGGGGCTGTTTCTGTGCCCTTGTATCCTGGGCAGTCCAAAAATAACGTCCATTACGTGCTTGAACACAGTGAGGCTAAAATCCTGTTTGTTGGTAAGCATGATAACGACCAGGATGTAATTAACAGCATTCCAGATGGGTTTACCACGATAGGGTTTCCATTTTATTCAGGGGATGTGAACTATCAGTGGGACGATCTGGTTAACAAACCAGCCAGTGCTGATTTTAAATCTCATATGGCTGAATTAGATGAAGTGATGACACTGGTTTACACATCAGGTACCACTGGCCAGCCAAAGGGTGCGGTGCATACTCATCGTGCTTTCGCGTTTGCGGCTAATAATTTTGTTGAGCAAGTGGGCATAAAAAGCACAGACCGAGCTATTTCATTTTTACCCCTTGCTCATGTAGCTGAACGTATGATTGTTGAAGGGCAGAGTTTTTATGGCTGGTTCAGTATTTCATTTGTTGAATCCCTCGATAGCTTTGCTGACAATATTGTCAGTGTGAAACCCACTTTGTTTTTCGCGGTGCCAAGACTGTGGTCTAAATTTCAAGAGGGCATACTTGGCAAAGTCGGTGGGCAGAAAAAACTGGATACCTTGCTTAAAATCCCGCTTATTTCAGGGTTAATTAAAAAGAAAATCAAAAAAGGTTTAGGGCTGGATAAAGCTCGCTTATGCGGTTGTGGCGCATCGCCCATGCCTCAAGCGCTTTTAGAATGGTTTGATCAAATTGATTTACCAGTGATGGAAGGGTATGGCATGACCGAAAACCTGTGTTATGGCACTTTAAGTTTGCCAGGGCAAAGAAGTATTGGTGCCGTAGGGAAAGCTTTCTTTCAAAACCATTTGAAGATCAGTGAACAAGGTGAAATCCTATTTAAAAGCCCTGCCTTAATGCAGGGGTATTACAAAGACGCTGAAAAAACACAAGAAGCGTTTTTAGATGGCTATTACCGCACCGGTGATAAAGGCGAGGTAGACGCACAAGGTTTTCTGCGAATTACTGGGCGTGTAAAAGAACTGTTTAAAACCACCAAGGGTAAGTACATTGCTCCGGCGCCAATTGAAGGCTTGATAGTTTCCCATGAGGCAATAGAGCAAGCGTGTGTGATGGGGTCTGGGCGTAATCAGCCTTTAGCGGTGATCGAATTATCCGAAACAGCGCGTAACTTACCAAAACCTGAGGTGACAGCTGCCCTTGAAGCCCACCTTGCAGCCATTAATACTCAGCTGGAACATCACGAGCGTTTGGATTGTCTGGTTTTGACACAGTTGCCATGGACGGTTGAATCTAACCTAATTACACCGACGTTGAAGGTACGCCGTGATAGCGTTGAAGGGCGCTATCTTGAACTTGCCCAAGAAGGGGCCAAGGGAATTATCTGGGGACCCGAAGAAGAGGAGCAAAAATCTCACCAAGCGGCCTAGTTATTCCTGCTTTATCATAACTCAAGCCTTAATAGGAAAGCCCTTACATTATTGTAAGGGCTTTTTTTGACCCATATAAAAGTCAGTTAGCTGCAATACCCAGCATGGCTTGTGACAAAATTGGGCTACTTATTATTTATACCGTTATCTTTAATGGTGTTTTATGTTAAGACTATTGCGTTATTGCACATTTAAAGAGGGTTAGCTGTCTTTAAGGTTGAGAGTAAGCCAGTCGGCGATTAAGGCGCTGGCTAAGATTTGGCGACCTTTATCGGCTTTAGCGCCCATGCGTGCCTGATTTTCAATCTGCATCAAGTGATTAACAATAGTAAAGACATCATCTTCGGTGAGATCCATCGCCGTGCGGGTTTGATCGTTGCCTGAGTCAATGGCCATGGCAGCATTGCGCACTTTTAGGGCAAGGCTCGGTTGTACGTGACGGATAAGATTGAATGTAAGCTCTAAGCTGGATTTGGGCAGGTAAAACATGGGCCGGCCTTCGTCATGGAATAGTATTACCTTAGCAGAGATTGTCCATTTTGCTTTGGTCGGTTTTACTAATAAATTGGGTTTATTGTGTGATTGTAATCTGGTTCACGTTTGGCATGATTCGCTCATAACTTTTAGGAATACACTATGCCCATCCGTAAAACTTATGAATTTGAAAGGGTTTCTGGCGTCAAAGTTGGTCGTTTAAATCAGGGTATTAACACGCAGTTTATCGTTTACCGCATAGGTGAAACGATTATTGATACAGGCCCAAGTAATCAATGGCGTTATGTTAAGCAGTTTTTGTCTTCTCACCCAGTAGAGCAATTGCTGCTGACGCATCACCATGAGGATCACAGTGGGAATGCTCATCATATTTCTGTTACCCATGGTGTATTGCCAAAAGCGCCTAAATTAGCACAAGAAAAACTTGCCACGGGTTATAAAACCCCAATTTTGCAAAGGGTAGTTTGGGGATCATTGGTGCCGGTTAAAACTCAGGCGCTTAGTGAGCAGGAATTTTTAGCCGATGGTAGTCAGATTATTCCGGTGCATACACCTGGCCATGCCAGGGATCTAACTTGTTTCTTTCTGCCCGAGCAGGGTTACTTTTTTAGTGGTGATTTGTTTATTGCTCGAAAATTAAAACTCTTGCGCAGCGATGAAAACTTAGAGCAACTGGTAGACAGCATAAAAAAGGTATTAAAGCTGGATTTTAAGACCTTATTTTGTCCCCATGGCGGGGTGATTGAAAATGGTAAGTCTGCACTGGCGGACAAGCTCGATAATATTTTGGCCTTATGCGAGCAAGCTCAAATGTTACATAAAAAAGGTATGACACTTGATGATGTTTGCCACCAGCTACTGGGTCCAGAAGACATGGTGGCAAAATTGACAGGCGGAAACTTTTGCAAAGCGAATCTTATTCGTCAAGGGCTTGAACTTAGACTAAATTAGCATCACTTTATAAATTTAAGTGTCATGCGATCACTTTCTCCAATGTTTAAATATTTTTCCCTATCTTGCTCCCCAAGACGTAAGCTTGGAGGAAGTGTCCATACGCCTTTTGGGTGGGTTTTAGTGTCTTTGCTATTGGCATTAATTTCAGACTTAGCTATTAGTCTGAAACCTGCTTTTTCAGCTAAGGTGACCACATAGGCTTCACTTACATAACCGGATTTAATCATTTCTTCTTTGCTAAAATCACTGGGTGCTCTGTGCTCAACCACTCCTAATATACCACCTGGTTTTAATGCGTTATAAAAACCATTGAATGCGGCTTGCTCCCCATTGTTTCTCATCCAGTTGTGAACATTTCGAAAAGTGAGTACACGATCAACGGAATTTTCTTCTGCGATATTTGTAAGCTTAGGTGGGGCAAAGTCAACCAAAGTAATTTTTGAGAATTTTGCTTGTTGTGTTATGCGATATTCGTATTTTTTACGGCTTGTGCTAAAAAAAGAAATCGGTGAGTCAGCAGGGAAATGCGCCGCAATGAGCTGGCCTTTTTCAAATAATAATGGAGCCAGGATTTCTGAATACCAACCACCACCAGGCCATATTTCGACGACCTTATGGTTTGGTTTTACATCAAAAAAATTTAAGGTTTTAGTTGGGTTTCTATATTCATCCCTTGATTGGTTCTCAGGGCTACGCAGGAGGTCTGCGAAGCTGGCGGTACTAAAGAAGATTAGTGTGATCAGTAAGAGTTTCAATTTTTGCACCTATATGTTTTGTTATAAGACGTTAGAGTCTTTAAAACTCATATTAGTTTCAAATTGACCACTTAATAGTGGGCTAGCCACGATGTTTTTATCATGCTTTGGGTAAATGCCAAAACCATCCTGATTTTGGATGTAGCCCACTGTACAGGGAAGGTAAACCGGCTTATTGAATACAATATTAATATTGAAAGGGAATTCATAGTCATCTGATTGAGATTGGGCAGTGGCTTTAGCTGCCATGCACATGCCATGAAGGATGGTTTGTTTAAAGCCAAATAGTTTGGCACTCAAAGAGAAAAGGTGGATAGGATTTAAATCGCCTGTCACACGAGCATATTGTCGACCAAGGTTAGCAGCGAGAGACCAAGTGGCGTGATGAGTGGAGTTGGGAATTGTACGGGCTTTATTAGTCGCTTTATTTGAAAATCGCGTTGGCTTGGATTGTCTATAAAAATACGTGCTTTGAGCTTGCCATTTTAGTTGGCCTTTAACGTATACCTCAGTGAGTAGGGTGCAGTTAATGCCCTTATTAATTTTGCTGTATTCATTAAGGCTGACTTTTATGTCTAGCGTATCGCTGGCAAAAATAGGGGTGAAATATTCTACCTTGTTGCTGCGGTGTACCAGTCCCATAACCGCAAACGGCAATTGCTTATTTAATAGCAGTTCTAAATGGAGTTTGAATGCCAGGACTTGAGGGTAAAAAGGGGGAAGAATGTTCTCTTTTGGCGTAATTTGACAGGTTGAATTGTATTTACTCAGTTTTGACGAGTTAACGCCCGTGGATAAAACCAGCGTGGGTAAGGTCTTAGGTGTCGCTGAGGGATTGCCTCGCTTTAATAAGGCTCTTGTATACAGGGAAAGTAGCGAAGGCGCCTTATGTAGGCGTAATTCATGTTTCATTCAACGTCCTAACGAGTTTTTAATTTTAATCTACTCTCATTGTGAGAAGAAAACATGACAAATTTACGACAATATTTTCTAAGTTACTAAAAACTCGATTTTATGTTTAATAAAAGAGCAGAATGCCACTTGGTAATTAATAAAAAATTCTGTTACTTTCAACCACTTAAGGGATTCATTGTTAATACGGAATGGCGATGCGCGACGCGAGTATTTTATTACGCTTAGTTCATGAAGCAATGCAAGCGATGCAAGTGGATGTGGCACAAATTTACCAAAAATGTGGCATAACCCTAGAGCATATACAAGATAGAAAGGCGCGCTTAAAACATCGCGGTAATATCCGTTTTTGGCAGGTGGCTGAGTCCGTAACGGGTGATCAGTCCATTGGGTTGCATGTGGCTGAGCACATTCCTCTGTATAAAGGGCAGGTACTGGAGTACTTGTTTTTGAGCAGCCAAACATTCGGTGATGGTCTCAAGCGTGCCTTAAATTATCAGCGTTTGTTGTCTGATGTGGCGCAATCCTATCTTATCAATGACGGCCAAACAGCAAGCTTGGTTTTCGATACTTCCCTGGGTGATGAGGTTGATCATCATTTTATTGAGTGCATCATGTTTGGTGTGATTCGTTTCTTTAAAAGTATCACCCAAGAGCAATTTACCCCTATTTCAATAGATTTAATTATTGATGAACCGATCAATAAGGCTGAATACAAACGTGTATTTGGTTGCACCGTAAAATTCAACCAGACAAAAAACGCTATCAATTTTCCAAATGCCATTCTTGGTGTGCAATCTCAGCATGCTGAACCAGAGCTAATTGACTTACATGAAGAGCTGGCGGGTGCTCAAGTGGCTAAGATTGAAAAACAAGATCTGGTATATCAAATCCGTCAGGTACTCAGTGAGCACCTAGATAAAAAACAAGTGAACTTGGAGCTTGTCGCTCAAAGTCTTGGAATGACGCCTCGTTTACTTAGAACACAGCTTTCTTCGCTTGATACGAATTTTAATCAGGTGCTTTCAGAATATCGCAGCTTTCTAGCCAAGCGTTTATTAGAGCGCACGCAAGAGCCAGTCGAAGAGATCTGTTACTTATTAGGGTTTTCAGAGGTGAGCGCTTTTTATCGCGCGTTCAAACGTTGGACTGACATGACACCCGTTGAGTATCGAAAGCAGTTAAGCGAACAAGAAACTGTATGAAATCATGAGGAAAATGGTCTCATATTGCGCCATTGACCGAAAAACACCCCACGCCTGTCACTACTGACAATGTAATCTGTATTCAAGACTCTATTATTTCAATCATAAGAATCAAGCGACTCGTTTTTGCTTGATTCACTATAAAAATAATAAATTGAATTAGGCTCACTATGATTACGTCTCGCTTATCATTTTCTAAGTTTACCAGCACAGTTTTTCTAGGTGGACTGTTAGCATCAACTCCAGTGGTTGCCAGCATGGGGAATATCGCCACCACCTATGGGTTATTGCCACAAGACATAGCAACCGCTCAATCTTTTTCATTATTCAGCGAACAAGTCAGTGCTTCATATTATAACCCTGCCAGTTTAGCCCTGAGTGAGCGAGGCGAATTGACCTTTGGTTTCCTTCAAGCCACACCCAGTTTAGAGGTAACATCTAATGGTGGTGCTAACCCACCACAAAGAAACGGAACGGTTTTAGAGTCAAATCAAACGGAAACCGTTTTGTTTGGCATGAAAACCAATCTGACCAGCCTGACCAAATTCAAAACACCTGTGTATCTGGCATTAATGGCCGGTGTTGAAAAATATGGCCTAGAGATGTTGGCGTTTGAATCCAATACCTCGCAAGAAGGTCAGTTTATGCAATATGGCCAAAAGCCGTTATTTTTGTCTATATCCGCAGCCGCCAACGTCATGCCTGGCTTTCATTTGGGCGGGGGTGTACGGGTTACCCTCCATGCAAAAGCGAATATGGTGTTGGAGTCAGATCTAGCGGGTAACACCAATAGTGAAGAGCTAGATGTGAGTGCGGAGCCTGTTTTTATTCCGCTTTTAGGTGCCTACATGGACTTAGGTGAAATCATTTGCGACAAGAAGTCACCTTGCCTGTGGCAAGGTCTTGATATTGCGTTGTCCTACCGAGGAGAGAGCGATACACAAACCAAAGTGAATGCAACGGCAACCATTCCGGGGACAATCCCTAATCCTGGTTTACCTCTTGTGGTCAATACACTGGATGCGTATCAACCTACGATCGTTTCTTTAGGTGCTCGCTACCAACTCACCCCAAGCTGGCAAGTAGCCACAACACTGGAATATCAAAACTGGGCAGAATTAGAAAATAAATTAAAAGACGACACCATTAAAGATCAAGCGGGTTTGTCATTTAAAGATGCATTTGTCCCTCGCATTGGCGCCCGTTATGAATACGCACCGCTTACCCATTTGTTGATGGGGTTAAGTTATGAGGAATCGGTGCTTGAAAATGGTCTATCCCAAGATGTGAACCTATTTGATAATGATCGCTTTATTTTGGGCTTAGGAGTAACACATGAGTACACCGATACTCATTTTTTAGCGTTCCCACTTCGCATTGATGCCGCTTACCAATACCATCACCTTGCAGAGCGTGATTTTATATTGTCATCCGATGAAGTGGCCACGAGTCCTTATGAATCAGTCACTGCATCGGGTAATGCTCATGTGGTGAGCTTGTCATTTTCAATGATGTTTTAGGAGGGCTGGAAATGAAAAAACTTACTCAGATAATAGTCAGTCTTAGTTTCATTTTTTTCTTAAGTGCATGCAGTGAGGTGGAGACAGACCAAAGCGTTGATTTTTCAAGCTGGGAAAAATCATATCTTGTTTATAGTTACCCATTTGATGGACAGAACAATGTATCGGTGAAAACCAATGTAACTTTAATGTTTAGTCACGATATTGATGATATATACCTGAACAGTCATGTAAATTTACTGGATAAAAATGGCGAAAAAGTTGAAGGTAATATTAGTATCCAGCAAGAAAGTGATAGAAGTTTAATTTTCACCCCCAGTACACAGCTATTAGAAGGGGAGACCTATACTCTGAGCTACGATGGTGTGACCAGTGAAATTGGAGAGGTGGAATTTAATAAAACCATCCAATTTAATACCATAGGTGTGTCAAAAGATGCAGAAGCCGGCAGTGGCCGTGATGGTAATAATGTGGACCCGCTCTGGTTTCATGTGACGCAAGAGTTTCCCTCGCAAGATTTGCCTTTTATGGATTTTTCGGTGATTCATTTAACACTTAGCCATGAGGTTGATATCTCTACCGTTAAGCTGGATGACGGTTTTAAATTTGTAGAGCAAGGTCAGACACAAAGTATACCGGGAAAATTAATGGTAAAAGATCGTTATATTATCTTTGACCCCAAGGATGATTTAACACCAGGTAAAACCTACACATTAAGTTTGGCCGATACGATTAAAAGCAATTCAGGCCTATATCTCGAGGCGCCAACTTATGATGCTAAAACCTATATACCGTTAGATTCAAAACCACGTACTACTATGGTTCAGAAAATTAAAGGTGAAGTGAATGCCAATATTTCACCTTTGTCGGCATTGCCACGAAACTCCGTACCGGTGAACTCCACATTGATGGGCAATGTCATCAGTTATGCTAATAGTAATTATTATACTGAGTTAGCCTTTATTCCTAACTTTCCGGATGCCTCGCCTTTTGTTATTCGAAAAGGCGCAGTCATTAAAGGCAGTAGTATGCCGGTAGAGATCGGTGGAAAGGTGAGTGCCGGATACACCACAGAAGAAATTTATTTAACCCTGATCACGGATGCCACCGGATTCTTAATTAATAATAAAAACAGCACAGATAAAAATGCGCCAAAACAGGTTCAGCTGGTTATGGATGTCGCCATGACCGCTCAACACCCTAAGGCGAACGGCGGTCTAAGTCAGGATGTACTGCATATTAATTTGTTTGGCATAGCCACCACTGAAAATGATGTGTTAGTGGTGGATACCGTAGGGGAAATTAACCCAACATTACTCGGCGTTGAAAAAGCCAATGGCATGGTTTCGTTTTTTCTAGAGGCCTATTCGGATCAAGATAATGCACCGGTTAAGATTGAGGATGAAACACCACCTGAATTACAAAGTTGGCTGCCTGGAGAAAACATCGGTAAAGTAGATCCTGCGGATGCCATTCTTTTAATTTTTACCGAACCACTCAGCCCTGAGAATCTACAGCAAGAAGTTTCTTTGATTCGAAACGGCAATGAAGTCGTTGATGTTACCGTTACGCACGATGGCAGTTCTATTATCGTAAAACCCCATCAGCCCTTGCGTTATAACAGCGATTACCAAGTTAAAGTGAGTGGCCAAGTCATGGATATGGCAAATAACCCCATTGATGCGCCATTGGATTTAAGTTTCACAACTCTTAATTTTGATCATGCTCAATTGGCAGCACCCTTGGTGGGATCTATTTACCCTGGCTATAACTGTCGTTTAACTGGTCAAGATCTATTGAATAATATAGCGGGTCGCTGTGAAAGTGGTAAACAGAGTGATGATGTGTTTTCGGTATTCAAAATCCCAGAAAATCGAGACGTGCAAGTAACCTTCAATCAGCTCATGGATACCAGTACGTTTAAACTGGGTTCGCAATGCGATACAGGCGCCATTAGAGTGGAGGAGGTTGATACTAATGGTCAATGTCTCAACGCAGTCAGTGGCAGTATTCAATTTGATGCATCACGCCTGCGATTCATTCCAAGTGTGCCATGGCAATCTGACACCTTGTACCGTGTTGTATTAAATTCATCTCAAACGTCCTTGTGTGATGGCAGTGATGATGTGCTGTGTAGTGCTACCGGTCTACCGCTTAGAACAAACCCTTTAACCGTGACATTTGAAAATCGTCATCAGGGCAGTGCGCCCATGTCGATTCCATTTATAGCCAGTGCACCTGAACAAACTAAAGTTTTTAATCCACTCAGTAAATTGCCAGCGGGGGATGTTAACCGTAACTTTAATTTTGATGGGAGCGAGCAGTCGGTCAAAGAAAACTCGTCCCGCTTAGAGGTGAAGGATGCACGCGGTTTAATTAGTGATGCGCGCATTGGTTGTAAAAGTGGCTCTTGTACAGATAAAGAGTACATCTACGTCAGTGGTTATCTACCCACTGATGTCGGCGTATTTAATGAAAATATGGGGAAAATTCCAGTTGAATTATACAGCCAGGCACTCATGACCACATCAGTCACCATGTACGCCAAAGTATTAGGCATTACGTGGTTAGAAAATCCAACTGGGCCACAAGTGATGCGTATGCGTCCACGTTATGATGATCAGGGAAATAGCTTACCTGGCATTGGTTATATTTACTGGGATCCAGATTACGACAATGAGAGCGGCGGCAAAGGCCAAGCCATGTTTGAAAGTACCATGGACGTCTATCTTGATGCGCCAGGGTTAAAGCCTGAGGTTCTTGGTATTGAACTGGAAACCAATATGCACAGTTTACCATTAACTATTTTGCTTAAAGGCCCTATTGTGTTTTTACCAGATGGGCGCATGGAGATTCAGCTTTACAATGAAAAGGCCGTGGACATCGGTGTTGAGATTGGTTCCGGCTCCAATGTGGATTTAGTTATTCCAAAAGAAGAACTCAGGATCACATTGGTCTCTAAAATGGTAAAAAGCTAATCACAAGCCATTAAATCAAATGCCTTTCGTTATTTATTCAACCCACCAATAGGTGGGTTTTTTATGCTTGGTTGATCAGTTTTTGTTCTTGCATGAGAGGGTAGATGTCTTTTATCCAAAGCTGGGTGCCGGCAGCCACAGCAAGGGGCATAACAAATATATTGACCACTGGAATCATGGTAAGCAAGGTGACGCTGCCACCAAAACTGAATGTTTGAAATGTAGGGCGTTTTGCCAGTTTACGTAAGTCGTTGAAATCTTGTTGGCAGTTATCTGCACCATAATCTAGATATTGAATAGCAATGCACCAGCTTCCCCATATAAAGGCTAAAACAGGCACCACTAAATTCACAAAAGGAATAAAACTGATCAGCATTAAAATTAATGTAACGGCCAAACCATAACTAATAAAGTAGCTGAGTTTAACGATTTCACGCCATAAAGTACGCATGATGATATGAGTGAGCGTCTCGCCTTCAGGCATTGGGATACCATTGTCCCGTTGAATCTTTTCAGCCAGTAAACCATTAAACGGTGCGGCTATGAGGTTAGTAATTAGTGTGAAGCTTAAGCCATATAAAATTAACAGGGCTAATCCAAACACCAGCCAAAACATCCAGGCCATAAAATGTAGCCAGCTTGGAATGTAATTTAATGCAATATCAATAACGTCTGAAAATAGGGTGGCCAAAATACCGGTAATAATCACAAAGAGAATGAGGTTAGCCACTAAGGGGATCAGAATATATTTGCGGTACCCTGGGTTCATTAGGGTTCGAAAAGCGCTGAATAGGTGCTGCATAGGTGGCTCTTAGCGAAAAACAAAGATGGCCAACTTTAGCCATAACTGCCCGATGCCACAAGGGCTGTGGTAGAATCTGGCTATCTATTTACTGCTTGTTGTGATCTATGCCTGTTACCCATTTTATTACCCATCAAATTGATAAAGACCCTAAGGCCCCTGGTGCACTTGTGAAGTGTTCGGAAAATGATCACTTTCAAGAAGAATATGCCGCTAAAGTCATGTCACAGCTGCGCAATATCTTTATTGGTCGTGCCAGTAAGCGATATGGTGAGTTTGGTCCTGAGGCCCCTCAGTTCAAAGGGTTGATGCTGGATTGGCTGAATAATAAGCAATCTTTTATTTCTTTAACCCAACGATTAACCAAACTATTCAGTGAAAAATTCGATAATACTCAGTTTGAGGTGGATGGTTATCTTGCTTTCATGGCGGAGCAATTAGCCGATGGTGACCGTTTTTATGTGTATCACATCAGAGAGAAATCCAATGTGGCGCTGAACGATAAAGGCGAGCTAACTGAGACTCGGTTCATTGATTTTTCAAATACGGGGTTTGCTTTGTGTTTGGATACTACTGCCTTGCAAACAGGTGATGCGAAAAAGTACCTGAGTTTTAGTTATGGCCGTGGTGAAAAGGCCGTACAAAACTTGTTTTGTGAATTTTGTGGGTTTAGCGATACGGTGAATGTTGAGCAAGAGACACAAGAATTTTTGAAAATCGTAGAAGCCTACACGAAGGCGTTACCTGAAGAGCAAGCCAATGAGACCCGCTCCAAGGTAGTTGAGTTCTGTATGGAGCAAGACAAATATGGCGCTGCGGTTGAATTTAAAGCCTTATCAAGCGAGCTAGACGAGCAAGCACCACAAAAATTTGAGCAATTTGTGCAGCAAAAGCGCGAGGAAATTCGTCAAACGAATCCTGAGCAAAGTCATGCTGAGGTCGTTGAGAAAACAGAGTTTATTCCTGATCGTAAAAGCTTAAAAAATTACATTCGTTATAGCGGTAAAAATAAAGATGTGACCTTGAGCTTTTCGGCGGTTGCATTAGGTGGTGATGTGCAGTTTAACCAAGCTGATAATAGTTTAATGATCACAAATTTGCCGGCTCGTTTGCTTAAGCAGTTAAAGCAAGAAGCGAATATGTCCAGCGATACAGACGCCTAGCTTTGTTTGAAGCCCATATTTAAATACGATCAATAACAAAACCCTGGTTGGCCAATTAATGCGTGTTTGGCTTGACCGGCTAGGGTTGAGTTGCTCATTAACCTGTCAAAATCAATTAGTGATAATGCCTCGGGCTCATCAAGCCAGGGTTTGAAAAAGTTTTCCCAATGAATAAAAATAATTTGGCTTGGCTTAAGTTGCTTGATTAATCCTGTTGGGTAATTATCCACGTGATCAAATGATGCGGCGGCTAAAAACACCTTGTTAATACGTATTCCATCTTGAATGTCAGGTACACCGACGGGGAAAGCGGATGCGGATGTTTGTACAAAAATCCGTTCAGTTACCGTCTCTGCATTGGGTTGTGCAAGGAAATCCACGACCCAGTTAATATTAGTGCCTTGTGACCATTGCCAGATATATTTTGGGCTTTCTTCAGGCGCATGATCATGAATATGCGGAAACAAATTAATCCCCAGAGCCTGTGGTGCATGTTCAGAGGGCGTTGCCATGATGCGCANCCANCCATTTGCCACTGTGATCCATTTACCAAAATCTTCCGCCTTTAATCCATTTAATTGCTTATTATTAATTTNGTTGGCTAATAAAAACTGTGTGCTTTCACTNCTAATAATTGAAGCGTTACCCGTTAAATAATCTTTAATGGCGGGCACATCNGCTGCGTGATCATAATGACCATGACCAATTAGAACAGTATTGACAGACTGATTGGCCGGCCCCAGTGCCTTTTCTATTTGATATTGGTCAGGGGTGTAAGGGGTAAAGCTTGCGATGTCCCAGAGGGTTTGTGGGCTATAAAATGGGTCTGTCAGTAAACGTTGCCCTTGATAATGAATATCTAGGGCACCTACGCCTAAGTAGCGAATGGTGGGTTTGGTTATATCACTTGGGCAGTTGTAAGCTTGAGCTTGGGTCACCAGAGTAAGGTTCAATAAAAGGCTTAAAAGTACGGAATTCTTTATCAAAATAAGCCTCTGGTGTGAATTAGGTGAATGCGCAGTCTGGCTGCGCAATATGTCAATTTCATGAATTGTATTTATATTATGACTATCTAGATTAACCAAGTCTTCATTGCTGCTACGCCAACGGCCAATAATAAAATCCAAAGAATGGGCAGCTTAATAAAACGCAGTAATACAAAACCCATTACCGCTAATGCAAGGTCTTCTTTGCCATGAATAGCGGAAGTAAAAATGGGATCGTAAAGCGTTGCGAACAACAGACCCACAACGGCCGCGTTAACACCATTGATCAGTCCTGCCACCTTGGGTTTGGATGCCAGTGTTTGCCAATGTTTGTGCAGAGCTAAAATTAAAATAAAACCAGGTAAAAATATGCCTGCTGTAGCTATGAGTGCACCTAACCAAGCTTGTGGGTGCGAAAGGGCCCCAAGGTATGTGGCAAACGTAAACATAGGGCCAGGTACCGCTTGTGCGGCGGCATAGCCAGTAATGAATGCATTATCGCCAATGTTTGCTGCAAAATAATCTTGTAATAACGGCAGTACCACATGACCGCCACCAAACACTAAGCTGCCCGCAATAAAGGTCTGCTCAAATAACTCGGGCAAGGGTAATAGACCACTTAAAATTAACGCAAAGCCACCAATAAATAGAGCAAGTGGCCACCAGGTCACCTGAGTTTTAGGTTGGCTGTTGGTTTTAGCTTCTTGTTTTAATGCAACGCTGCCGAAAACAGCCGCCGCTAAAAGACACGCAATTTGGACAAATGGATTCGGCACTAACCAAATGGCACAGGCTGTTAATGTGGCCAGTATTATGGTGCTGGTATTGTGGCAAAAGTTTTTAGCCATACCCAAAACAGCATCTAATACAACAAAAACGGCGAAGATTTTTAAAACGCTGATTAGCTCAATGGCGAATGGGGCTTGGGTAAATTGGCTTAAACCAAGGGCAATGGCCAGCATGATGATAAAGGATGGTAAAGTGAACCCGATAAACGCGAGGATGCCACCTAATAAGCCCATTTTTTTTAAGCCAATTGCAAAGCCCACTTGGCTAGAGCCTGGCCCTGGTAAAAACTGGCTTAAAGCGATGAGTTGACTGTACTCGTTATCACTTAGCCATTTACGTTGCTCAACAAAGACGGTTCTAAAATACCCAAGATGGGCAGCCGGGCCACCAAAGCTGGTGCAACCTAACATGAAAAATTGAATGAAAAGTGAGAATGCCGCTTTCATACTTCTGCTCTTTGAATGCTAAATGGGCCAATATTAGCAAGTTGAAAAGCAGAATGTTACTCCTGAATGTTACTCCTGTTAATTACAAACTAGCGCCTGAAAGGTGCCAATTTCCAAATGCGAGGTGTTAAATGCTTGCTAGTGTTTAGATGTTTGAAATCACCGCCTTAACCCTGTCTTGCTGATGTCGATCGTTGATCATATTTGGTACACTTCAAATCACTATTTCCAGTCAAGATACTCCCATGCGCGCTGACTCTTTAATTATTCTCGATTTTGAAACCACGGGCTTATCGCCTGATATGGGGGACCGCGCTATTGAAATTGGAGCGGTGCGCTTAGAAGGCGGTGAGGTGGTGGATAAATTCCAAGCGCTCATGAACCCGGGGTTTCGGGTGTCAAGTTTCATTGCAGATTATACCGGCATTACCAACGCGATGCTGGCCGATGCATTAAGTTGCGAGGAAGTGATGCATGACTTTGCCAATTTTATACAAGGCTCAAATTTAATTGCGCATAATGCATCCTTTGATAAACGCTTTTTAGATGCGGAGCTTGCCCGCATTGGTCGCCATTATGATGGTGAGTTTTCGTGCTCGTTNTTGGTGTCACGNCGGGTGTTTCAAGATGCAANCAGTCATAANTTAGGTGAGCTNGTGAAGTATACAAGGGTAAAAAGCAACGGCGAGTTTCACCGCGCCTTATATGACTCTGAAATGACCGCTAAGGTTTGGCTTGCTATGTTGGATGATATTGGTGAGCGCTATGGCGCTTTTGATTTAAGTTTCGAGCAAATTAAAACGTTAGCTAAAACCCCAAAAAAATCCGTGGGTAAATTACTGGCAGGCTGGGGAAGCGCTTAGGCAAATTAATTAAAATGACGCTACAGCGTTTTTGTCTATTTCGTACAAAAAACAGATACAAAAAAAGCCCGCTAACAGCGGGCTTAAGTTTAAAAGCATTATTATTAGAATTTGTAACCGAAGTTAACGCGATAGACCATAGGGTCTAGATCATAGTCGACGTTTAACTCACCAGCGGTGCCTTTAAGTGTGGCAGTGGTACCGATTTTTGCGTACATGGCTGAAGCGTTAACAAACATGTCCTCATTGATGCTGTAATCAACACCGGCTTGTACCGCTAAACCCACAGAGTTATCAAGTGACAGCTCATCATAACCAAGCGCTTTTGCGTCTTTCCCCGCCTTTTCGTCAAAGAAAACAGTAATGTTTATACCACCGCCAACATAAGGCTGAACGGCAGAGGTTTTATCCAAAAAGTAGTACTGCGCACTAATAGTTGGTGGTAGGTGTTTAATCTCACCAATGTCAGCACCTGGCGCACCAAGCGTTCCTGCCTTAGCAGTAATATCATGTGTGAAAGGGGTGGCACCCAGCACTTCTACGCCAATTTGATCAGTGATCATATAAGTGGCAGAAATACCCAGTTGTGTGTTGTCATTTGCTTTGACTGCTTGACCTGCAACTTGATCAATATCATCGGATGTTTTTTCAGGATTAACAGACGCAGTACCCACGCGCATTAAAATATCACCCGCTTCATAAGCCATGGCAGGTGCACTTAATAGCATTGCAGAAGAGATTAAAAGAACAGGGGCGTTTAGTTTTTTTATCATGGGGTTTCCTTAGATTTCCCTTGGGTTTTTCTGCATAGTAAGCCCATTTGAAATGGCACAGATGATCTAAATCAATTCTTAGGTGCAAAGTGATTTATTATTTTCAAAAGGAAGAAAAGCTGATTTAAAACAAGGTTTTAACTTTGATGCTGGTATAAAAGAGGTTAATGGGGAAAGTTTTCCCCATTACAAAATGCGCTTATAAGAAAGATTTGTTTGAATGTTAATCGACTTATTTTATGGCCAGTTTGAGCGTTTGCTCAGCCAGTTCATCCAGTGAGATATCCCCATCCGGTCGATACCAGGTAGTGGTCCAACCAATGGCTCCGGTTAATAAGCGCCTTAAAATAAAACCATCATGTTGGATGAGGCCTTCTTGTTTACCTTGTTCAATGGTGCTTAGCCATAAGCTTTCATATTCATCACGCAACTGCAGGATATATTTTTGCTTGTCTTGTCCGAGGCTGCGCCACTCGTAAACCAGTACCCCCATAGCCTCGCCAGTATCCGTATGGATAGATGCCAGTTCGCAAGTGATCAGTGCCAATAGTTTTTCTTCAGCGCTGTTGGCTTGTTTCAGTGCTTCATGCATACGGGCAATATTGATCACGATGGTTTCTTCCATCACACATAACAAGATGGCTTCTTTGCTTTTGAAGTGATGAAACAAGCTACCCGATTGAATTCCCACCGCGGCACCCAGCTCACGAACCGTCGTGCGTTCATAACCCTTGGTTTTAAATAAATGGGCTGCGGCACGCATCAGGCGCCCCTTGGCGCTTTGTGGGTCGGTGATTTTACCGGAGGAGACCAGCTCAGTTAGTACTGCATCCACGGTGTGTTCCTTAAGAATTGGCATATTTGGCCATTATTTATGAAACATTTGGTATTGTAAACCAAGCGCTTGCTTGGTAGTGTGGTTTTATTGAATAGAAATAGAACCGATAGGGCTCAGTTTGCCCCTTCTATAAGGTCGTAAAGGAAGTCAGATGTCTTATAACAGTGTGTTTAAACCCGGGTTATTTACCAATACGGTTATGGTCGTCACAGGCGGTGGCAGCGGTATTGGTCGCTGTTGTGCCCATGAGCTAAGCCATTTAGGCGCGCACGTGGTCTTGATTGGCCGCAAAGAAGAAAAACTAAAAAAGGTTCAGGCTGAAATCATAGAAGATGGTGGCCATGCGGATTATTGGTCATGTGATATCCGTGAAGAAGAATCTGTAAAAGCCACCGTAAAAGCCATTAAAGACAAGCACGGTGTCATTCATGGGCTGCTTAATAACGCAGGAGGACAGTATCCAGCGCCGCTTGCCGCTATTAATCAAAAAGGCTTTGAAACCGTCGTGCGAACCAATCTGGTGGGTGGCTTTTTGTTTGCCCGTGAAGTCTATAATCAATGTATGGTTAAAACCGGCGGCAGTATCGTCAACATTATTGCAGATATGTGGGGCGGTATGCCGGGGATGGGTCACTCAGGTGCGGCTCGAGCTGGTATGGAAAATTTCACGAAAACCGCTGCGTTTGAGTGGGGCCAATCAGGTGTGCGTGTTAATGCCATTGCCCCAGGTTGGATTATCTCTAGCGGTATGGACACATATGAAGGCGCGTTTAAAGCCATTATTCCAAAACTTGAGCAAGCGGTACCGCTTTCACGCATGGGCACCGAGTCGGAAGTGAGCGGGGCTGTGAGTTTTTTATTAAGTGAAGCGTCTGCGTTTGTCAGCGGCTCTACGCTGCGCATTGATGGCGCGGCTTCTTTAGGTAATCGTATGTGGCCATTACCAAAAGCCAAAAATAATACACCTTACAACGGCTTTCACCGCGCAGTGATGCCAGAAGTGCTGCAAGAAAATAATAAAGATAAGCAGGGGGCTTAACATGCCAGTATTGCAATCCGACATTGATGTTCACGGTCAAGGGTTTAAAACCAATAGTGAATTTATGCAATCGTGCATTGATGAGTTTCGTGCCATTGAAAAAAAGGTTATTGAAAAAGAATTGGCCAGCACTGAAAAATTCATCCAACGCAAAAAGCTATTGCCCCGTGAGCGCTTAAACCGCTTATTGGATGCGGGTTCTCCTTTTTTAGAAGTGATGGCGCTTGCTGGATACAAGATGCATGACGACAAAGATGGCAGTGGTGCCGGTGGCGGAATCATTGCGGGGATTGGTTATGTGGCGAATATTCGCTGCATGATAGTAGTAAATAATTGCGCTATTAAGGGTGGGACTATTTCGCCTGCTGGTTTAGATAAATCTTTACGCCTGCAAGAAATAGCGCAAGAAAATAATTTACCCGTAGTGAGCCTATCTGAAAGCGGTGGCGCCAATTTAAATTACGCCACCGATATTTTTGTAAAAGGCGCTAAAGCATTTGCTAATCAAGCGCGTATGTCGGCCCAAGGGTTACCGCAAATTACTGTAGTCCATGGTAACGCTACCGCAGGTGGTGCGTATCAGCCGGGCTTGTCTGATTGGGTAGTGCTGGTCCGCGGTAAAGCAAAAATGTTTTTGGCCGGCCCTCCATTATTAAAAGCCGCCACGGGTGAAATTGCCACCGACGAAGAGCTAGGCGGTTCTGAAATGCATGCGCAAACAGCAGGCACAGCTGAGTATCTAGCAGAGGACGATGCTGATGGTATTCGCATTGCCCGTGAAATTATGCAAAGCCTGCCATGGAATGAGCAACTTGACTCAGCTGCAATTAAACCGAATTTATATGAGCAACCATTATATTCAACTGATGAATTATTAGGTGTCGTACCTGCTGACTCTAAGCAGCCTTATGACGTGCGTGAAATCTTAGCGCGCATTGCGGATGGCTCAGAGTTTTTAGATTTTAAAAATGAATTTGACCAGCAAACTGTTTGTGGGCGAATCAAAATTGAAGGTCATGCGGTGGGTATTATCGGCAATAACGGCCCTATCGCCCCAAACGGTGCGGCAAAAGCGGCACAGTTTATTCAGTTATGTGAGCAAAGTAATACACCGCTTTTATTTATTCATAACACCACGGGTTTCATGGTTGGCACGCAAAGTGAACAAAACGGTGTGATCAAACATGGCTCTAAAATGATACAAGCGGTAGCCAATGCCACGGTACCTAAAATCAGCATTAATGTTGGTGGCTCTTATGGTGCAGGTAATTATGCCATGTGCGGTCGTGGATTAGATCCGCGTTTTATATTTGCCTGGCCAAATAGTAAAACCGCTGTGATGGGTGGCGCGCAAGCCGGTAAAGTGTTGCGCATCGTGACAGAAGATAAGCAACGTAAAATGGGTATGGAGCCCGATCCTAAAATGCTCGACACCATTGAACTGGCCACCGCTCAAAAATTAGATGCAGGTTCCACGAGTTTGTTTGGCACGGCACGGCTATGGGATGACGGCATTATTGACCCGCGTGATACACGGCGTGTGCTGGGCTACTGTCTAAGCATTTGCAAAGAAGCTCAAGCGCGTAAATTGCAACCTAACTCATTCGGCGTGGCCCGTTTGTAATATTTCTATTTTTATATTTAAGGATAACAGCATGATCATTACTCACGAACACAAAGAAATTTTCCGCACAATGAGAAGTTTCGTTGAAAACGAAATTAACCCAAATGTAGCCGAATGGGAAAAAGCCGGTGCTTTTCCCGCCCATGAAGTATTTAAAAAAATGGGTGATCTGGGTTTATTAGGTATCAATAAATCTGAAAAATACGGTGGTATGGGGTTAGACCATTCTTACAATATTTATGCAGCTGAGGCCCTCGGTTATGCCACCTGTGGTGGTGTGCCTTTAGCCATTGGTGTGCAAACTGACATGGCAACCCCAGCCATTGAAAAATTTGGTAGTCATGAATTAAAAGAAGAATTTTTAGCACCTGCGATTGCTGGTGACTTTGTTGCGGCCATTGCCGTATCAGAAACCGGTGCTGGCTCAGATGTGGCGGGGCTAAAAACCACGGCGAAAAAAGACGGCGACGACTATATTATTAATGGCTCAAAAATGTGGATCACTAACTCCACTCAAGCGGATTTCTTTTGTGTGCTTGCCAATACCAGTGACGATAAGCCGCATAAAAATAAATCGTTAATTATCGTGCCAGCCAATACCAAGGGCGTGACCGTAGGCGAGAAGATTGACAAGATTGGTATGCGCTCAAGCGATACCGCACCGGTGTATTTTGACGATGTGCGAGTCCCACAACGTAACCGTATTGGTGCTGAAGGCACTGGTTTTATGTTGCAAATGCTGCAGTTTCAGGAAGAGCGTTTATGGGGCGCAGCCAGTGGTCTGATCACTCTTGAACAATGCGTCGAAAAGACCATTGAATATACCCGCGAGCGTAAAACGTTTGGTCAGCCATTAATTAATAACCAATCTATTCATTTTCGTTTGGCAGAATTACAAACCGAAATCGAATCACTACGCGCACTGACCTATCGTGCAACAGAATTAATGATGCAAAAACAAGATGTCACTATGCTGGCCTCCATGTGTAAATTAAAAGGCGGACGCTTAATACGCGAAGTAGCAGACAGCTGCTTACAGTATTGGGGCGGTATGGGCTTCACCACAGATAACCCAATATCACAGGTTTATCGTGATGGTCGCTTAGCTTCTATTGGTGGCGGTGCCGATGAAATCATGTTGGGCATCATTTGTAAGTACATGGATATTCTGCCTAAAAAAGTCA
>NYTP01000015.1 GCA_002683575.1 Bermanella sp. | reverse complement strand
CCCGCACGTACCGAATATGAAGTTTTGCCAAAACTTCAAATTAATGAAGGTAGCCGGCGCCTACTGGCGTGGCAACTCCGATAATAAAATGCTTCAGCGTGTATATGGTACCGCTTGGGCAGATAAGAAAGCCCTTAAAGCCTATTTAACGCTTCTTGAAGAAGCTGAAAAGCGTGACCACCGTAAGCTGGGCAAATCGCTTAACCTTTTCCATTGGCAGGAAGAAGCACCTGGTATGGTGTTTTGGCACGGTAAAGGCTGGACCATTTATACAGAACTTGAAAAGTTTGTTCGTGAAAAGTTGTCTCAATTCGGTTATGACGAAGTAAAAGCACCGATGATTATGGATCGCAGCTTGTGGGAGCGTTCTGGTCACTGGGATAAGTTCCAAGATGCCATGTTCACCACGGAATCGGAAAAACGTGAATACGCCATCAAGCCGATGAATTGCCCAGGTCATATTCAGATCTTTAATCAAGGTCTTAAGTCTTATCGTGATCTGCCTTTACGTTTAGCTGAATTTGGCTGCTGTCATCGTAATGAGCCCTCCGGTGCTTTGCATGGCTTAATGCGCGTTCGCTCATTTACTCAGGATGATGCTCATATCTTCTGTGCTCAAGAGCAGATCCTTGAAGAAGTAAATGGTTGTATTGCCATGATTCTGGAAACGTACAAAACGTTTGGCTTTAACGAAGTGGCGGTTAAACTGTCTACTCGCCCAGAGCAGCGTATTGGTAGCGAAGAAGTATGGGATAGCGCTGAGACGGCGCTGGCGGATGCACTAAAAGCCAGTGACCTTGAGTTTGCCTACCAGCCTGGCGAAGGGGCTTTTTACGGCCCTAAAATTGAATTTGCTCTGACAGACTGCTTAGGTCGTGAATGGCAGTGCGGTACCATCCAGCTAGACTTCTCAATGCCGGGTCGTTTAGGTGCGCAATATGTTGATAAAAACGGCGATCGCCAGACACCTGTCATGATTCACCGTGCTATTTTGGGTTCTCTTGAGCGCTTTATTGGTATTTTGATCGAAGAGTATGCGGGTAATATGCCGGTTTGGTTATCACCTGTTCAGGCTGTTTTATTGAATATTACGGACAATCAGGCCGAATATATCAAAGAAGTTGCAAAAATCTTGTCTCAAAAGGGCATTAGAGTGCAATCGGACTTGAGAAACGAGAAGATCGGCTTTAAAATCCGTGAGCACACTTTACAGAAGGTCCCTTATTTATTGGTAGCAGGGGACAAAGAAGTGGCTTCTAACGCTGTCGCCGTACGAACACGTACTGGTGAAGACCTCGGATCCATGAGTATCGAAGACTTCGCCAAGCTGCTACAAGACGATGTAGCCAAGCGCGTACAGTAGATTTTAATAAAACGGAGTAATAACAATTAGACGCGATAATAGAAATAGCCGAGCTCGCCCAGAAAAGGCATCTATCAACGAAAACATTAAAGCTCGGGAATGCCGACTAATTAGTGCTGATGGGGAACAATTAGGCGTCAAGCCTATGGATGAAGCCCTACAGCTTGCTCAAGAAGCCGAACTGGATTTAGTACAAATTGCAGATGGCGATCCGATCGTATGTAAGATCATGGATTTTGGCAAAAAGCTCTACGAAGAGAAGAAGCAAAAAGCCGCTGCAAAGAAAAAGCAAGTTCAAACCCAGGTTAAGGAAATCAAATTCCGTCCTGGTACTGAAGATGGAGACTATCAGGTCAAACTTCGCAACCTGACTAAGTTTCTTGAACATGGGGACAAGGCCAAGATTACATTACGTTTTCGCGGTCGTGAGATGGCTCACCAAGAATTGGGCATGAAGCTACTTAAGCGTGTTGAGGAAGACCTCAGCGAAATCGCTAACGTAGAACTGCGTCCAAAAATGGAAGGTCGTCAGCTAACCATGGTGTTAGCACCCATTAAGAAGAAGTAGTTAGGTCTGTAACGAGCGTCGTTGTCATGGGTAACCTAGTACAACGGCCACCTGCTACTGTTATTAACCAATGCGGATGAGATTTTATTAGCATGTCTAACAAAATTAAAAGTCATAGTGGTGCTGCAAAGCGCTTCAAAAAGACTGGTAACGGCTTCAAACACCGTCAAGCACACCGTGCACACATCTTGACCAAAAAAAGCACCAAGCGTAAGCGTCAATTACGTTCTCAGTTGCAAGTTCACGCATCTGATGTACCGCTAATCAAGCGTATGCTACCTGGCGTTTAATAATTTATTTGGTTAAGAGGAGTTCAATATGGCTCGTGTAAAACGTGGTGTGGTAGCACGCCGTCGTCATAAAAAAGTTTTAAAGCAAGCTAAAGGTTATTACGGTGCACGTTCTCGTGTATTCCGCGTAGCTAAGCAAGCGGTTATCAAAGCTGGTCAATATGCTTACCGTGACCGTCGTCAGCGTAAACGTCAATTCCGTGCTCTATGGATTGCGCGTATCAATGCTGGTGCACGTATCAACGGTTTGTCTTACAGCCGCTTTATTAACGGTCTGAAAAATGCCTCTATCGAGATCGATCGTAAGGTGTTAGCTGATTTAGCCGTTAATGAAAAAGGCGCTTTTGCGGCATTAGTTGAAAAAGCTAAAGCCTCTCTGTAAGCCCAGCTGACAGTTACAAGAAATTTAATTTTTTAAATTGTCTTGTCTCGAATAGGGGAAGCGCCATAGGCACTTTCCCTATTTTTGTTTTAAACATTGAATAATAAAACAATGACAATATAGGGCTAGAGCTAAGCCGTGTTTTGGCTTATGTGTCCGTCTCAAATGTTTTATCTGTAACGCCCTCAATATTGTCATTGTGTGGCAGTGGCTTAGGCCTAAATAAACAACATGTGTGAACATGTTATTTGGAGCAGGAAAATTGGAAAACCTACAAAATTTGGTAACCGAAGCACTGGCAAAAGTTGAGCAAGCACACGATGTGCAAGTGCTGGATCAAGTACGTGTCGATTACCTAGGTAAAAAAGGTGTGTTAACGGCGCAACTTAAAACACTGGGTAAATTAAGCAACGAAGAGCGCCCAGCAGCAGGCGCAAAGATCAACGAAGCGAAACAACAAGTTGAAGATGCTATTCGCGCTAAGCGAGCTGACTTAGAAAATGCAGCGCTTGCTGAAAAACTAAAATCTGAAAGTATTGATGTCACTTTACCTGGCCGAGGCCAGCAAGCAGGTGGACTTCACCCTGTGACGCGTACCCTTCAACGTATCGAAAACTTCTTTAAACACGCAGGTTACAATGTTGCAGTTGGCCCAGAAGTAGAAGATAACTTTCATAACTTCGATGCACTTAATATCCCAGCGCACCACCCAGCTCGTGCGATGCATGACACCTTTTATTTTGATGCGCAGCAATTACTGCGTACGCACACATCGCCTGTGCAAATTCGTACAATGGAAGTGCAGGCACCACCTATCCGTATTATTTGCCCGGGCCGTGTTTATCGTTGTGACTCGGATCAGACTCACACCCCAATGTTTCACCAAGTAGAAGGGTTATTGGTTGATAAAAAAGTGAGCTTTGCTGATTTAAAAGGCACGGTAGAGCAATTTTTGCGGACATTCTTCGAAGACGATAACTTAAGTGTGCGTTTTCGCCCGTCGTACTTTCCGTTCACTGAGCCATCCGCTGAATTTGATATCCAATGGGCATCAAGCAAAACCGGTTGGTTAGAAGTGGGTGGTTGCGGCATGGTGCACCCAAATGTATTACAGGCTAGTGGTGTCGACCCTGAGCAATACATGGGCTTTGCATTCGGTTTAGGGGTGGAACGCCTAGCCATGTTGCGTTATGGCGTAAACGATTTGCGATTATTTTTTGAAAATGATGTGAAATTTTTAGAACAGTTTAATTAATTGCTATTAAATCGGGCGCAGCGTGTTGCGTACCACTATTGATTTGTAAAAGGTCGCACTTAAGGCATTCGCTTCTCTCAAGGGGCATGTTACTTGCGAGCGGCCCAAAAAGAATTCAGGAAACATAAATATGAAATTCAGTGAAAGCTGGTTAAGAGAATGGGTTAACCCAAACCTAACAACTGAAGAACTGGTTGAACAAGTCACCATGGCCGGTTTAGAAGTGGATGCGGTTGATCCTGTTGCGGGTGAGTTTAGCGGTATTGTGGTTGCGCAAGTGGTTAGTTGTGAACAGCACCCTGATGCGGATAAATTGAGCCTGTGTCAGGTAACTGATGGAACAGATACCTTCCAGATTGTGTGTGGTGCGCCCAATGTGCGTGAAGGTTTAAAAGTCCCCATGGCCAAAGTTGGAGCCATACTGCCAACACCAGATGGCAAGGGTTTCAAAATAAAGAAAGCCAAATTACGCGGCGTAGAAAGCCACGGTATGTTATGTGCGGAAGCGGAAATGGGCATGGCTGAGCAATCAGACGGCCTAATGGAATTAGCCGATGATGCCCCTATTGGTCAGGATATTCGTGAATATTTAAACCTAGATGACGCAATCATAGAAGTAGACTTAACGCCAAACCGTGCAGACTGCTTAAGTGTGAAAGGCATGGCCCGTGAAGTCGGCACATTAAATAATGTGGATGTGAAACCTTTAAACATTGAAACCATGGCGACGCAAATCAGCGATACGTTGCCAGTTTCATTGTCTGCACCGCAAGCATGCCCAAAATATGTGGGCCGTGTTGTTAAAGGCGTGAATGTAAATGCAGCTACGCCACTATGGATGATTGAAAAACTGCGTCGCAGCGGTATTCGTTCAATCGATCCAATTGTGGATGTGACAAACTATGTATTGTTAGAGCTTGGTCAGCCAATGCATGCATTCGATTTAGCTAGAATCGATGGCGGCATTAATGTGCGCATGGCTGGCGATAAAGAAAAATTAACCTTACTTGATGGCCAAGAAATCGAATTAAGCAGCGATACCTTGGTGATTGCCGATAACGCAAAAGCCTTGGCCATAGCTGGTGTGATGGGTGGCGAACACTCTGGTGTAAATACCGATACCAAAGACATCTTCCTGGAAGTGGCTTACTTCGATCCGATCGCCATTGCTGGTAAAGCCCGTAACTATGGTTTGCATACGGACTCCTCTCACCGTTTTGAGCGTGGCGTGGATTACCGCTTACAAAACGATGCCATGGAGCGTGCAACTCAACTAATCATTGAGATATGTGGTGGCCAGGCTGGCCCGGTTGTTAATACTGAAGACGAAGTCTCCATGCCAACGGAAGCCACGGTTGAATTACGTGCGCAGCGAGTGGTGGATGTTTTAGCTTTGGAACTTCCAGCTGACGAAATTGAAACCATGCTCACACGCTTAGGCATGAATGTGACGGCCACTGCAACTGGCTGGACGGTAAACGTACCGAGCTATCGTTTTGATATCAGCATTGAAGCGGACTTAATTGAAGAAATTGCCCGTATTCATGGTTACAACAATCTTCCGGTTACCACGCCAATGGCGGCACTTGATCTTCAAAGTGAGCAAGAAGTGATCACGCCAATCAACACCCTAAAACAGTTCTGGGTGAGTCGCGGTTATCAAGAAGCCATTACCTATAGTTTTGTGGACCCTAAAGTACAAAAATTGGTTGATCCACAAGTGGATGGCCTGACATTAGCCAACCCAATTTCAGCTGACATGGCTGTGATGCGCTCTACCTTATGGGTTGGCTTAATTAAAGCTGCACAGCACAACCTTAAGCGTCAACAGTCGGATGTACGTTTGTTTGAGACGGGTTTACGTTTTGTGCCTAACGGTGATGAGCTGACGCAAGAGCCTATGTTAGCCGGTCTTATCTGTGGTAGTCGTTTTTCTATGGGTTGGTCAAATACCCCTGAGAAAGTGGACTTCTATGACCTAAAAGGCGATGTAGAAGCCATGCTGAGCATCAATGGTGATACAGAGTATCGTTTTGCCGCGGGTGAGCATCCAGCATTGCATCCAGGCCAGTGTGCAGCCATTTTTAAAGGTGACAAGCAAGTCGGTTTACTTGGTGCCTTGCACCCAGTACTGCAAAAACAGTTAGGCATTAAAACGCCTTTGTTCGTATTTGAGCTGTTCTTGAACGACATCACCTTGGGTCAACTGCCGCAGTTTACCTCGGTGTCGAAATTCCCTGAAGTGAGCCGTGACCTTGCGTTCATCGTTGATGAGTCAGTGCAATGGGCTCAGGTTGAGGAAATCATCCGAGATCAAGCCGGTCAAAGCTTAACAAATGTCACACTTTTTGACGTATATCGCGGCCAAGGTATTGAAAATGGTAGAAAAAGTCTGGCTTTAGGCTTGACGTGGCAAGATCCTTCACGCACTCTTAATGATGAAGAAATAACCAGTTCTGTTGACAGTATCGTCACTAAACTGGGTAAAGGATTAGGTGCCCAACTACGAGGTTAATATGACCGCGATCACCAAGGCTGATATGGCAGAAAAGCTATTTGACGAACTTGGGATAAATAAGCGCGAAGCCAAAGAAATGGTGGATGTCTTTTTTGAAGAGATTCGTACTTGTTTAACCGAGAAAGAACAAGTTAAGCTTTCTGGATTTGGAAATTTTGATTTAAGAGAAAAACGCCAGCGACCTGGACGTAACCCAAAAACCGGCGAAGAGATTCCAATCTCAGCTCGTTGCGTGGTGACATTCAGACCTGGTCAAAAATTAAAAGTACAGGTTGAAGCCTATAACGAAGATTAATTTCGTTGCAGTTTGGTGAAGAAAAAAGAGCAGCTTAGGCTGCTCTTTTTTTATGCCTGAATTTTATGGTGGGGATGGTTAACAGCAGGATGAATCATCAGGCAGGTCACTGACTCGATCGATATCGCTTACAACGCCAATATCGTTTAATGCCAACTTATAATTAGATAATGATCGCATCATAGTTTGAGCACCTGTATCACCNTTAAGTGTTAATAAAAGNGGTTTTGNNTNNTGTGAAAATATCACAGGGTGGCCAGGTAAAGTTTCACCNTCTTGGCTTTTAAATATNGGGCGACACATAAGTGCAGNGTGACTAAAAAAAGCCGNAAGNATTGACTGGTAACTGGCAGNCTTGATAAACGGCATGTCGCCTAANCACACCATNATGTGATGNTTAGGCTTTGCNTTTTCAATGCCAACTCGAATTGAGCTGCTCATACCTGAACGATAATTAGGGTTGGTAATGACTTTAAAGTGGTGTTGTTTATAAACCTTTATTAATGAAGTATCTTCTGGGCGCACCACACAAATAACTTCATCCACATGAGGTTTTACATTTAAAGCACTGATTAATCCGATATGCTTTTTTGAAACCTCATGAGGGTTAGTTTCTACCTTGATTTCGTGTAGAAGTTTATCACCACCAAAGCGGGTGCCTTTACCTGCAGCTAATATAATTGCGGTTACTTTGTTTTTTATACGGTGCATGCCGATTGACTAATATTTTGCGACCTACTTGCTGGGGTGACACCATTTTTAATGGCTGTTATTTCAGCCAAAATGGATAGAGCAATTTCAGCAGGGGTTTTACTGCCAATATAAATGCCGACCGGACCATGTAAACGTGCTACTTCCTTTGGGCTAAAGCCAAAGTGTTGTTTGAGGCGTTCACGGCGGTTGTGGTTATTTTGTTTTGAACCCAGTGCCCCCACATAAAAGGCGTCACTTCTTAAAGCGCTTAATAGTGCCATGTCATCCACTTTAGGATCATGGGCCACCGCCACAATAGCGGTGCGGTCATCTATTTTCATTGCGCTAATGATATCGTCAGGGAAGCCTTCCAGCAGTGAAAACTGTGGCAGGGGCCAGTTGTTTCGATAGTCCGGTCTTGGGTCGCTGATCAATACTTCGTAACCTAAACCTTGAGCCATTTGCGCTAAAAACTGCCCGGTTTCACCTGCACCAACTATGAGTAAACGCCAAGTGGGGCCAAACACATTACGCCAAGTATTGCCTTCAAGCCCTATTTCATCTTTGCTTTGCCACTTGGACTGCTGCGAATTCAGCGTGTTTAACTCCACGCATCGTGATACTGCATTACGCCCTTGGATCTGCTTGATGAGACCTGTGACGGTGGCTTTGTCATTAAACGGCTCGATAATAAGCTGTAACACACCGCCACAAGGTAGACCAAAGTGGTGGCGCTGCTGCTCGGTTTCCCCATACATGATAAGTTGCGGTTTATCGCAGGGGTTTTCAGTTAAGCGTTCAATTAAATCTTCTTCTATGCAGCCTCCGCTAACACTGCCGTAAAACTGACCGTTTGAGGTAACAGCCAGCAATGAACCCACCGGTCTGGGGCTAGTGCCCCAGGTCTTTGCTACAGACACCAAGGTTACTTTTTGGCCTTCGTTGAGTGCCTTCAAACAACCTTGTAAAACATCCAGTTGTGAGCCTTGCATGATTGCTCCTAAGCGAGTTTAAGCGGCAAGCTGCGCAGACGTTTACCGCTAGCAGCATAGACAGCGTTGGCAACAGCTGCAGCAATTGGGGGTAAGCCAGGCTCACCCACACCCGCTGGCGATTCATTACTGTTTATAATCACTACCTCAAACTCAGGGGACTCGTTCATGCGCAGCATTGGGTAGTCATGGAAATTGCTTTGCTCGACCGCGCCATCTTTTAACGTGATCTCCCCATGCAGGGCAGCAGTAAGGCCATAAATAATACCGCCTTCCATTTGTGCTTTAACCACGTTGGGGTTAACGGCGGTGCCACAATCAATGACGCAGGTCACCTTATGTACTTTGATGTCGTTACTCTCAATGGAGACTTCAGCCACTTGTGCGACAAACGAGCCAAATGACATGTGGGTGGCAACCCCATGAAAGTGTCCACTGGCTAGAGGCTTGCCCCAACCAGCTTGGCTGGCGGCTTGTTTTAAAACATTTGCCAGTCGTGGGTTTTGTTTAAGGTGTTTAAGGCGGTATTCAACCGCATCTTGTTTTAACGCAACGGCTACTTCATCCATCATGGACTCTTTGAAAAACCCACTGTAACTGTGGCCGACACTTCGCCAAAATCCCATGGGTAAACCGGGGTCAATGGTCACATGGCTCACTTGTTTGTTCGGGCTGTCGTAGTCTTCAAATAAGCCTTCGATACTGGATGGGTCCACCACCCAGCCATCAAATAAACCATAACCACGCTTGCTTAACCAATCGACCATTGCGTTAGGCATAAATCCAGGTGCCATCGCGTCAACGGTTTCGTCAATCATGTAGGGCATGATGTTAGGCCCCACACGTTTTACGTGCCAGTCTGTTATGGTGCCGTCTTTGTTTAAGCCTATATCAAACTTAGCAAGAGCAGCTGGGCGGTATAAGTCATGTTGAGTGTCATCCTCTCGGCTCCAAACCAGTTGCACTGGCAGGTTAGAGGCTTTTGCAATGGCTGTGGCCTGAGCTACGAAATCGGATGCGCTGCGGCGACCAAACCCACCGCCTAAATAAGTGCTGTGAACGGTGACATCGTCTTTTGACACATCTGCAAATAAGGCCGCGATATTCTTGGCCATGCCCGGGCTTTGGCTTCCTACCCACACATCCACCTTGCCGTTTTCAATTTTCACGGTGCAATTCATCGGTTCCATGGTGGCATGGGCCAAATACGGTGCCCAATATTGCGCACTAATGACTTTGTTTGCTTGTTGAATGGCCTTGGCATCGCCTTCATCATGACCGTTATCGCCTTCTTCTTTTAGCGCATTTTCAAATAATCCCATGCCGTTGTTGGCATCTAATGAGTGGGTAGAAAAAGCACCTAGTGTTTCAGGTAATTGCCATTGAACCTCGACCTTAGCTAAGGCATTTTTTGCTTGGTAGTAATGCTCAGCTACCACCGCAACACCATTATGAATGGCCACAATGGCTTTGACCCCAGGCATATTTTTCGCGCTTGAATCATCAAACGATTTAACGCTACCACCATAGACAGGGGGTTGCTTTAAGGCCGCTTTGTGCAGACCTTCAAAGTCTACATCCAAACCAAACTCAGCGGTCCCTGTACTTTTAGCCATGGCGTCCAAGCGTTGGTTGTATTTGCCTATGTACTTAAATTCGCTGGCGGGCTTAAGAGCGGCGTCTTCAGGGAAGTCCAAGGCAGTGGCTATATCGACAAATTCACCATAAGGAAATGCCTTACCATGTATGAAAATTTTTCCATCTTGTGTTTGGATCGCATCAAGAGGCTGCTTGAGCTGTTTAGCAGCCGCTTGTCGGATAACCAAGCGTGCATTGGCGGCTAATTGGCGAAGCGGTAAGAAGTGACCTTTGATGCTGGTGCTGCCACCTGTGATTTGCATGCCAAACTCAGGGTTGGCGAATTCATCGTTCGCACCAGAGAGGTGGACACTAATGTTAGCAGGGGAGACGTCTAACTCTTCGGCTATTAATGTCGAAAGTCCAGTGTGAACCCCTTGGCCCATTTCACTGCGCGGTAAGTAAAAATGCACTTCATTGGTAGGTGTGACTTGTAATATGGCATTGGGTGCAAGTGCTTGTGCTTCACTGGCATGTGCGGCATTTGAAAGGCCCACTAACGGAATGCCCACCACCAAACCACCACCGGCAAGTGTTGATTGTTTCAAAAAACGACGACGAGATTGATCCACGGTTGTGCTCATTATGATGCCTCCGTCGCGGTTTTGTTTGGTTCAAAGTAGCCTACCTGAAGTTTTCCTTGGCCGTTTTGAACGGCACTGGCGGCTTGCTTGATGGCGGCTTTGATTTTCGGATATGTACCACAGCGACAAATATTACCGCTCATGGCGTTATCAATTTCTGAATCAGAGGGATTTGGATTTTGCGTGAGTAGTGCAGTGGCGCTGACGATTTGCCCACTTTGACAATAACCGCACTGTGCCACGCTGGCGTCTACCCAGGCTTGTTGCACTGCAGAAACCAGCTCAGGGTTACCAATACCTTCAATGGTCGTGACGCTTTTATTGGCAACCGATGCCGCAGGTAAAATACAGGTTCGTGTTGATTGCCCATCCACCAACATACTGCAAGCTCCACACAGCCCCATGCCACAGCCAAATTTACTGCCTTTGAGTTTTAAGTGATCGCGAATGACCCATAACAGGGGGGTATCACCGGGCGCATCGACTTCGACGGCTTGGCCATTTAGGGTAAAGCGCAGCATGCATTTCTCCAAATTTTGGCAGTATTATATTTGAGGTTAGAGTATAGGCTCTAATGTTGAATTTCAATACAAGGAACAGTGTTAACCATCTAAGTGGTTGTGGGGTTTTTATCGGGTTTTGTCTATACTCTGGCTGAGTTTAGTCCACCTTACTTTCTATTGTTTATTAGAGTTTGAAGATGAAAAAATTATTAGTCCTGACCACAGGTGGTACGCTCGACAAAGTGTACTTTGATGCGTTAAGCGAGTTTCAAGTGGGGGAGCCTGTTGCGGGTGATATCTTGGCGCGAATGAATGTGGCATTGGATGTCGAGTTAATTGAAGTATGTCGTAAAGACAGTCTTGAGCTCACGGATCACGATCGTGAGACGTTAAAATCCATTATCGAATCCTCGAATGCACAAAAAATCTTAATTACCCACGGTACTGACACCATGGTCAACAGCGCAAAAACAATTGGTGAGCAAGCGGGTAAAGTCATTGTGTTTACAGGTGCTATGCAACCTGCGGCTTTTACCAATACCGATGCCATATTTAATATCGGCACCGCAGTGGGCGCATTGATGTCACCTAATACCCCTGATGGCTGTTACATTGCAATGAGTGGCCAAGTGTATGCAGCAGATGAAGTGAAAAAAAATTATGACAGTAAACGCTTTGAAGGCACTCAATAAAAATTAAAGTATTATTTTTATGTACAAAAAAGCCCGCCTAAGAATGTGATGACTTAGGCGGGCTTTTTTGTCTTTTTAGATTTTTAGATCTGAGGCGCTAACGATTCTTGTGTGTCTTTAGCAAAGCGGTTTGCCCGTAAAACACTAGCAAAGTCATTAAAGCGTACGCCGTTTTCTTGCATCACAGGGTAAACCTGTTTGGCCACCATTTGTCTTAAATAAAATGGCTGACTAACCACAAAATGGTGAATGGCGTGAGAGCCACCAAAATTAAAACAAAAAAGCTGAACCGGTAATAGGCTCCAATGATTCATGACTTGGCATTGTTTGATCAATGAATCCACGTCACCGTAGTAGTGAAGGGCAGCGGTTATGTTGTGCAAGCAAAATGCGCGTAACAGGTTAGGCACAATCCAAACAACCATGACTACAGTCAGAGAGTCCATAAGCTGTAAAAACCACGCCGAATACTCTAATCCGAAAGCGGTATTTAAACTAAGCGCATCATAAAGCTCAAAGGCGATGAAACCATATAAGCCAATGACGTATAAATGTGCCAATGGTGCGCCTTTTGAAACAAAGCGAAAAAAACCATAGTTCTTCATAGAGCTCAATTCTTTAATACGCAAAGAGATAGATAAAAACCCATCTAATGAAATCAGTAAGCGTTTTACGCTAAACGCCATGCCATTTCCCAGTACTCGCTCTTCAATATCGTCTGCGGTGCCAGAAACCTTATGATGGTTAAAGTGCAGTTGTCGGCGGTACCATGGGTTAACGGTGTTCGGGCGCATTAACCAAACGATGGACATCATTGTATTTTGAACGAAAGGGCGTTTACGAAAGTACAGGCGGTGAATCAAGTCGTGTTCAAGTTCATGGCTAATGGATGCAAATACAGCCGAGATGAGTACACATGCCCATGCCGGAATCCAGCCTGCAATATAAGCATAGCCCGAGAGTAACATCCCCAATAAAGCCGATAAGCAAATGGCCAGTCCTATGGTGTTCTGGTGTAATAAAAACGGGTGTTTTTGCTTCAGCTCGCTATCTGCTTGGCGGATGGCCTGCTGGATGTTCTTGATCGCAAGCGCGTCGTGGTGATTTGGGTTTGTCATCATGGCATCACATTATTTTTATTGTTATTGATGGTTACAAATATTAACAATCCACCACCCTAGGGTCTTGTTTTATTATTGGTACATAGCAACTAATTAAAGCCTAATGGCTTGATTGTCTTACAGTTTTTTGTGGTTCTAATTGGATTGTTGGACAGTTTAGAGCGGTCATGAGCGATTATACGTAGTAACGTGAGGCTGGCTTGCCCATGGCAAAGTTAGGGGTCATATAAAAAAAGCTTCAAATATGCCTTTTGAGTCTGATTAATCACCTTAATTGGACTAAAGAACACACAGGCCAAGCCGATAACGGGTATATCACTCATTTAACAAGGCCAAGGCTGGCTACCCAGAGGTGTGCCATGTTGTCGTTTAATTCCGCGTTATTTAACAAATCCAATCTGTATTCTCAGCCAGTTCAACCACGTGTGATGGCAGAAGAGAACCTCGATCAAGATAAGTTTGCCAACCAACGCTTAGGGCAAGCGTTGAAAGATAACCTTGGCGTGGATATGCCCCCCGAAAAAACAGTGAATGAAAACAAAAGTGTTTTTGATATTGATGCGGTGATTGATACGGTCATGCAGCAGGTCGGTAAGCGAATTGATCAAGCGCGCTTAAGCGGCGCCAGTGATGATGATTTGCAATCCATGTTCGATGCGGCGCGAAGCGGCGTTGAAACGGGGTTTAAACAAGCCAGAGAGCAGATCGATGCCATTAATAAGCTCAATGAACCTCTGGCAGAGAAAATTGATGCCGCGGAACAGGGTATTTATGACGGTATCGATGAGCTAGAAGAAAACACTTTTAACCCTCAAGCTGAAATCATAAAAGCTAATACTGTTGAATACGCAAAAGCCTATGAGCGCACCAATAATAGCTTTGAGTTTGAGTTAACCACTCAAGAAGGGGATGTGGTAAAGATTAAAGTCATGAGTAACTATGAATCCTATCAAGAGGCCTTAAGTGCAAGCGGTAATGGTAAAGAGCTCTATGCAAGCTACAGTGAGCAAAATAACAGCTCGGGCTTTAACCTTTTAGTCAAAGGCGACCTAAACGATGATGAAATGGCCGCCATTGAGTCGCTTATGTCACAAGTAAATGACTTGGCGGATGAATTTTATACAGGAGACCTAGGTACCGCATTTGATATGGCTATGAACTTAACCAGTGATGCGGATCAAATTGCTCAATTCAGCTTAGATTTAAAACAAAGCCAGGTAAGTGCGTATGAATATGGTGCTATGAAAGGCGAAGCACTGGGCAATAATGGAAAAGGGTACGAAACAGCTAAATTACCAAAAGGCCTAGCGGATCCTCTGGCTAACTTTGCTCAAGGGGTGAAGGAAGCTTATGAAGAGGCCAGCCAGTTTGCTAATTCTCGCAGTTTACTGGAAAACTTGTTTGAGCAAATGGATCAAACCACACAGGCGTTGGGCAAAAGCCAGCTACCAGACCTGTTAAAGCCTATGCTCAATGCAATGAGTGCATAAACGTTAATTAAGTTCTGTATTGTCAACGGGAGTCTCAGTTATATGGGCCTCCCGTTTTTTATTCAGTGATACCATGGTATTCTGCGGTCACCTTAAAGCATTAGGTTATATTTGTGCAGATTCAATTACTAGGTACAACTGGTTGCCATTTATGCGATGTGGCTGAACGTATGGCGCGTCGAATCATTCCTGTGTTTGGTTTTTCGTTTGAATATGTAGACATCGCACAAGACGATTCATTGGTTGATCAATATGGTTTACGTATCCCGGTTCTGCGCAGTGCAAATCAACAAGAGCTTGGTTGGCCGTTTGAAGAAGAACAATTGATTCATTGGCTAGAGGCATTAAACCCCTAGTTAAGATTTGAACTACAATAATAGAAACAGAAAAGGAGCGGCAACGTGTTCCAGCGTTTAACTTTAATTTTATGTGTTTTGGCCTTAAGTGCCTGTAGCGGTGTTTCCCGTACACCTGATGAACAAGCCATTAGTTACGCCTTAATTGAAGACGTCACGGTGCGCAAGTTGGCGGATCAATGCAGTAATTTAAGTGTAACCGCTAAGCAGTCCGCTTGGCGCGGTTACCGCAGCTGGTGGAAGCGTAACGGCAGCTTAGTTGAAGCGGCCGATTATGGTTTGAGTTACAACCTTGTAACCTTAACGGATTCTCGTCAAGAAACCGGTGCCCGATATGCCATGGGGTTAACCTTTGATATTGTTGCCGAAGCTGAGCAGCGCGTAGCTGAATTACTGAAAGATGGTGATAAAACCGAAACATGTCTCGACATCATGGGTGAATACCGCGACGGCGCCATGGACTTGCGAGAAGACCAAAATCTTTACCCGATTTTAGTTAGGCTGCAGCAAGAGCACGATGCTCAAGGCCAAGATGTGTACTTGAAAATGAGCAAAATCGAAGATAAATCGAACAAGAAGTTTTCCCGTAGCGCCTATGCGGTAGAGCGTATGGTAAAACGCGAAGGCTGCGCCAATCCTAAGGTTCGCACATTAAAAGCCGATGGTCCTAACGAGGTACTAGAAGCCACCTGTGCAGATAGGAGCTTCATGCTTGTGCGCTGCGAATGGCGTAACTGCAAAATTCAAGATTAAATGGTGCATGGCTGGAACGCTTCATTCCAGCTTGATGACCAAGCAAATATTGAGAGTTAATAATGAAACCGATAGGGTGAGCCCTATCGGTTTTTTTATGTCTGAAGGCAAACCAATGAAATTTAAAAAATTAGGTAATAGCGATCTTGATGTCAGTTTAATTTGTCTGGGTACCATGACATGGGGTGAACAAAATACAGAAAAAGAGGCACATGAGCAGTTAGACTACGCCGTTGCACAAGGCATTAATTTTATCGATGCAGCGGAAATGTACCCTGTGCCACCGCGCCCAGAGACACAGGGTTTAACAGAGCAATACATTGGCACTTGGCTTGTGAAACGCGGTCAACGCGACGATATTATTCTTGCATCAAAAGTTGCAGGCCCCGGTAATGGGTTGAAATATCTAAGAAACGGCCCCCGTTTAACTAAGCCCCATATTCAGCAAGCTATTGACGCCAGTTTACAACGCTTGCAAACCGACTATGTGGATTTATACCAATTACATTGGCCTGACCGAAATACCAATTTCTTTGGTAAATTAGGCTATGAGGTTAATGACGAGGAAGAAATGACCCCCTTGTTCGATACCATCAGTGCCATCCATGAACTGGTGCAGCAAGGTAAGATTCGTCATTGGGGCTTTAGCAATGAAACCCCTTGGGGTGTCATGAAAGCGTTAAGTATTTGTGAAGCACATGGGTTGACTAAACCGGTGTCGATTCAGAACCCTTACAATCTTTTAAATCGAACTTATGAGGTGGGATTAGCTGAAATCAGTCACCGGGAAAATATGGGGTTACTGGCCTACAGCCCTATGGCATTTGGCGCGTTAAGTGGTAAATACCTTGAAGACGAAAAACCGGAGAAAGGGCGTTTAACATTATATGAGCGCTTTACCCGTTACAGTAATGAGCAAGCAGTTAAGGCCACGAAGGCTTATGCCAACATAGCAAAATATTTTGATTTAACGCCAGCACAAATGAGCTTGGCGTTTGTGAATCAGCAGGCGTTTTTAACCAGCAATATTATTGGTGCGACGACAATGGAGCAGTTAGCTGAAAATATTGCCAGTGTGGATGTGAGTTTAAGTGATGAGGTGTTAACTGAAATCGCGAAAGTACATGTAGCCAGACCCAATCCCGCGCCTTAGTGATTGGAGGGGAAAACAAAAAAGCGAATACACACAGGGTGTATTTGCTTTTTTGAGGTGTTATTACGTAAAAGGGTTAATTTTCAGCGTTACTAACGGGTGAATTATTTTGATTAATTAGGTTGCTTAGCTTGTGCTGGGCTTTTTTGCTCTCCGCCTGATTAGGGAATTCATCCATCACTTTTCTAAAGAAATAACTGGATTTCTTTAAGCTTTTTTCAGGGTTCTGCTCGCTCATATAAATTAGGCCAAGCTGATAAAGGGATTTAGCTTTAATACTATCGCTTGAACCTGGGTTTTGATAAACCGTTAGGTACACACCGTTAGCATCTTCTAAACGGTTATCACGAATTGCTCGCTCACTCATTGGGGTTAAGTCAGGGTCAAAGGTATTAATTGGCTTGTTGAGTAATTTATCGCGGTCTACGTGGGCCAGCAGTTGCTCGGGTGTCATTTGAACCGTTTCATTTTCTCTTGATTTAATGATAGCTAAACGATCATGAATCCGATCTTGTAATATGCTGTATGGAAATTCGATTAAATGACGGTGAAAGTAAGCTTTGGCTTTTTCGTCGTCTCGATCACGGTTATAGCGGTTCATGTAAATCAAACCAATTTGATAAATCGCAATGCTCTTCATGTCTTGACTGTAATCGTCTTTGCCATAACCAAGCAGGTAAGTATTGACCACATCTTCACTGTTGTTTTCAACAATACCGTTTAATGAATAGGTGATAAGGTCAGGCTCCTCATCAAGAGCGGCAGCGGCTTTTAAGCGAATATCGGTTTTGTATTTGAGGTACTCGTGGTTGCCACCACCGGCCAATACCAGAGGGGTTGTGGCTGCGCAGCCACTTAAAACGGTGATTAGCGTGAGGGCAAAAAATATTTTTATAGATGGCAGCATAATGATTTCCTATCAATGATTGGCCGAAGTTTACTGTGCCAATAGGGCGCTGCAAGCATTTAGGTCAAGTTTTTACAACGATGGCGTGATTTGCCTGTATTTGTCTTTAAAAGAAGGAAAATAAAATCGAGGGGGATTTAAAAAAATGACCAGCGAATGTATTTTTGATATTGGGTAGGGCTGATGTACTCCTTAAAGCGCATGTCTTGCAAAATTCGACGATATTTACGTTTATGGCGTTTTGCCAAGTATTGGTTTTGGAAAACCGTAAAGTGGTACTTGCGTGGGCTGGGCATTAGAATCGCTAAAAATGCGCCTTGCGCTGCATTCAGTTCACTGGGTTTTGCTGAAAAATAATAGTTCGCTGCTGCTGCAATACCATAAATGTCTGGTCCAAATTCCACTATGTTTAAATACAGCTCAAGTATTTCATTTTTATTTAGCGCACTTTCAAGACGCTTTGTGACCAGTAATTCTTTCAGTTTGCGATATAGGGTTTTATTGTTTTCTAGGTAAATATTTTTTACCGTTTGTTGGCTGATGGTGCTGGCACCAAAGCTCCACTCTTGACGTTTGATGTTTTCACCCAACGCGCTCATCAATGCATCGTAATCAATGCCTTGGTGACTAAAAAAATCCCCGTCTTCGCTCATGACAATGGCATATAAGAGCTCGCGATTAATCTGATCAATCGGCACCCATTTGTATTCTTTACGAGCAGAAGATTGGTCAGTTAGATGTTGTTTGACACTGATGACAGCGGATTGTTTGGCCTGCTCAAACGCATTGTCGTTAAAGTGAGGTAGGCTTTCCAATAATGTGAATGTTGAGATAAATAGGATCATGGCCAGCAGCCAAACGATACCGCCGGTGACGATGAAGACAGACTTCATTAACCGAAAAGGACTTACGGCCAAACGAATGAGGCGATTACGAAACCGCTTCCAGGGATTGGTTTCGAGATCGTTTAGGTATTCATCCTTGATGTGAAACATGTTGCCCCTTTCAGAACGCGAACGTTAACAATGCATGGCGCACAGCTTACATCAGGATGAATGCTTGGCCAAATGAGCCATCGCGGCCAGTGCAGCGGGGTCTTTTGATTTAATCTTATTGGCAATGGTGTGTTGGAAAAAATAGTGGAAGTCTTTGCGGTGTTGAACACTGAATAAACAATCGTCACCGGTGAGAACCGGAGTGCTATGAACATGGTCTTCCTCGATGCACATAGCTAAAACGCTGCCGTCATTATATAAGCGCCAGCTGTGAATCTCTTGAATGACAAAGCTGTCAAATTGGTCGTGACTGAAAACGGCATGACTGCCAATGAGGTCAGGAATTTCTTGGGCGATGCTGGCGGCTTTTGATTGTGTGACGGGGTAAAACCGTGCGCTTTGCTTCAAGAAGTCAACTTTATAGGCGGGTGGTTCAAATAGGATTTGGCCTGTTTGGGTATCCATAAAGCCTTCCCAGTGGCCATTCAGTGGGTCGTCTAAGCTACGACAGGCCACTAGCCGGTTTAGCCAAGGCACCATGCCGTCTATGTGTCCGTCACTCCATACCGCCCAGCATAATACTTTTAAGCTAAAGACCTGATCCGAGGAGTCATTGGTGTAAAGCATCTCTATGCCGTCTAGTTCGGGCAATAGACGCTGTATATTGGGGAGATTTCGTTTGTGTTGCCTAAAATCAATAACATCGGCTTGTTTGGCCATATTTACTCCAAGGCTAATTGCGACTGCTTCCTGCACTTAATTAGAGTATAGGTGCAAAAATCCAAGGAGTATGATCAGTTTTGAATAACCGTGTGTGGTGTAATATCTGGATGATTGATCGCTCGGCGACTGACAAACTGCAAGCGAGCCAAAAGTAACACGGCATTGACACTTAAACCTACGATCAAACCCACCCAAAAACCAGCGGCGCCCATGGGGGCCGCTTGAGATAGCCCAAGGTAATAACCCAAAGGCAGCCCCACTAGCCAAAACGAAACAATGCTGATCATCAAGGTGACCATGGTGTCTTTGTAACCTCTTAATGCGCCCGCCGCACCGACCTGTAAACTGTCACTGATTTGAAAAATTGCCGCATGCATCAGTAGCAGCATCGCAAGCGTCACCACCTGCTGATCTTGGCTATACAAGCCAGCTAGGGATTCTCGTAAAAAGTACAAGATACAGCCATTACCCAGGGCAAAAATCAGGTTAATGTAAATGGCATTCACCCAGGCCTGCTTAGCACCAATGGGATTGTTTCTGCCCAGCTCATGGCCCACACGAACGGTGAGTGCTGTGGCAAGGCTTAAAGGCACCATGAAGGTGACCGTGGTGATATTGAGCGTGATCTGATGGGCCGCCACCACCACAGGCCCTAGTTGAGCGATAAACAAAGCAATAATACAAAACAAGCTGACTTCGGCAAAAATTGCCAGACCAATGGGGAAGCCAACCGCGCTGATGTGACCAATGGTTTTAAAATTTGGGGCGCTAAAGTGCTGCAGGGGTTTTACCTTCTTATGATGGCTGCTGAAGTGGGTGTACAACCAAATAGCAATGGTCATCATGTAGAACACAATTAAACTGGCCAGCCCGCAGCCGGGACCGCCCATAGCTTCAACCGGCCCCCAACCAAATACGAACAATAAATTCAGTGGAATATTGAGCAGTAAACCAGCAAAGGCAATGGCTGTTACCGGCTTGGTTAGGTGCACTGCTTCATTGTAGGAGCGAAATGCTTGATGTATGGCCACAGCCGGCAGGGCAAGGGCAATATAAAACAAGTAGTCCACGGTGATGGTTTGAATATCCTCACTGATATCCATTAATGACATTAAGGGTTTGGTGCCCAGCAGTAAAATCGCCATGGCGCATAAACCGATCACTAAGCCTAAATAGATACCTTGCTGTAAATAGTGTGCAGATTGCTGTTTGTTCTTGGCGCCTTTGGCATGGGCGACCATAGGCGTGAGTGCCACCATTATGCCAGCTTCAAACAACACCAGGGGCAGCCAGATGCTGCTACCAACGGCAATGGATGCTAGATCTAACGTACCGGCTAAACCGGCAATTAGTGTGTCCACGACACCCATGCCGGTTTGGGCCAGCTGTGTGCCTAGGATCGGCAGCATCAAAACCATTAAGGGCTTTGCTTGCTTGAAAAATGACCTGAGCATGATGCCGATTATCCCTAGTAAAAAAACGCCTAAGTATCGTGATTTAACTCACAAATGCAATGCTAATAGTTTGCAACTGGTAGGTATCGGCCATAACTGGTATAAAGCAGACCAGCACCAATGTTGTAAGAAAACCTATGTACCATTGCTCAACCGCCATTCAAATATTTAACCAATGTTTTAAACAAACGCTCAATACTGAGTTGGTTCGAGGCGCGCATGAGCCTGTTTATATGCCAAGAAGTCCGTATTATCCTTGGGATAGAGTGATTTTTGCCCATGGTTATTTTGCCAGTGCGTTGCATGAAATCAGCCATTGGTGCATTGCTGGTGAACAGCGTCGCACCCTAGTGGATTTTGGTTATTGGTATAACCCCGATGGCCGGACACCTGAGCAGCAAGCTGAGTTTGAAAAAGTAGAGATAAAACCACAAGCGCTTGAGTGGATACTCAGTCGCAGTGCGGATTTTCAATTTAATGTCAGTATCGACAATCTAAGCGGTGATCCGCATTATATTGAACAATCAGCAAACGTCTTTAAAGACAATATATACCAGCAAGTACATGAGTATTTGCGCAAGGGTTTGCCTGAAAGGGCAAAACAGTTCAGTGATGCATTGATCGCACATTATCGTTGCGATAAGCCATTGGACGCATCAGAATTTAAACGGGAAGCCTTATAAATGCCAATTGGATTGATTAAAAAAATATTTAATAAATCACAGCCAGTTAAATCGACGAACGCGCCAAAAAAAGCGTCACCTTCATCGAACAGCAAAAAACCAAACAAACCTGCAGCCAAATCCAAAGCCGCGCCAAAGAAAAAAACGGTGACGCCTTGGGATCCAAAACAATTTCATGTTGAGCCTGCTGAAGGTAAAACCCGCTTTCACGATCTAAATTTAGATGAGCGTATTATGCGCGGCATTTTTGATTTAGGCTTCCAATATGCCAGCCCTATTCAAGCCGCATCCTTGCCTTTAACCTTGGCAGGCCATGACATCATTGGTAAAGCGCAAACCGGTACCGGTAAAACAGCGGCTTTTTTAATTACGGTGTTGCAAAAACTATTAACCACGGCGCCAAGTGAGCGTTATGCCAGTGAGCCTCGTGCTTTGGTGATTGCGCCTACCCGTGAATTGGCCATGCAGATCGCCAAAGATGCAGAAGGCTTGTCTAAGTACACAGACGTCAATGTTGTCACCGTTGTGGGCGGTGTGGATTACGATAAACAAAAAGAACAGCTCAATAAAGTCGTCGATATCGTCGTGGCGACACCGGGGCGCTTATTGGACTTTTTACAGCAAAAAGTCCTGTTTCTTGATCAAGTGGAATTATTGGTGATCGATGAAGCTGACCGCATGTTAGATATGGGATTTATCCCTGATTTAAAACGCATCATTCGTGCAACCCCTGAAAAAGACATTCGTCAAACTCAGCTTTTCAGTGCCACATACCCTTATGATGTGGTGGCGTTAAGTGAAAGCTGGACCTACAAGCCGCAGCAAATTGAAATTGAACCAGAATCGGTTGCCACTGAAACCGTTGATCAGCGTTTTTACAGCTTGCAGGAAACAGAAAAAGACCAAGTACTGGTTAATTTATTAAACGAAGCCACAACAGGTAAGGCAATTATCTTTGCTAACCGTCGTGATACATCAAGAGACTTAGCAGACCGCTTAAATAAAATGGGCATTAAAGCCATGCTATTAAGTGGGGAAGTGGCGCAGCAAAAACGGGTTAAAACCTTAGAGCGTTTTAAAAGCCAAGATAATACCGTTTTGGTGGCAACGGATGTGGCCGGTCGTGGTATTCACGTGGACGGTATTACCCATGTGTTCAATTATAATTTACCCGATGATCCTGAAGATTATGTTCACCGCATTGGTCGAACGGGTCGNGCGGGTGCNTCNGGNATGGCCATTACCTTCATTGATGAATATGAAGCTTACGGCTTGATGGATTTAGAAACCTATCTAGGCAAAAAAATCGTGACAGAACCGGTACCAAAAGGATAAGAAAGATGACGGCAAGGACGCTGTTAACGTGTATTTTGATGTTTCAAAGTGTATTGAGTTTTGCCATAAATGCGGAACAGGCTCATGACTTGATACAGGAACAAACCCCCACCTTGTTAGGTGATGGCAGTCAACTGGTCAGTGTTTATTACTTTGGTCATAGTATGGGGCTTTCTGTAGTGGGGTTGGAGCGAGTAGGCGAGGATTATTTACCCATTCGCTGGCTGGTGATTTTTCGCGAACAAACCGTTTTGGGTTGGTATTACCCTAGTAATGAGTTCCCTTTGCGTTTTGAGGATGGTCATTTGATGTTTCCTAAAGGTAGCCAAGTTGAGGATGTGTATTTGTATCCTAAACCGCCCAAATCCATCACCATAGAAAATACCATTATTCCATTTCATACCCCTTAAGAGTTCGTCTTGAAACAAGCCCACCTGATTGATATTTCTGCTGTATTTTTTCGTTACTACTTTGCACCAGGTCCAAGCATTATTAACGACGATGGTTGGGAGGTTTACCCATTGTTAGCAAGCTTGCGCTGGCTGGTGAATCCCGATTTTTTTAATGCTCATATAACGGTGGCAGCGTTCGATGAAAGTTTGGGCACCTGTTTTCGTCACACGCTGGACCCAGAGTATAAAGCGAACCGCGCATTACCTAGCGAAGACATCATTTATCAGCTGAGTTTGTTGAAGTCGTTTTGTGAACACATGGGCTTTGTGGTGCTGGCAGGTGAAGAGTTTGAAGCTGATGATTACATTGCCAGTTGCACTCATGTACTCAGTGATGCATTGGTGACGATTCACTCTCGTGACAAAGATTTACGTCAACTACTGGCATCAAACGTTATTATGCAAGACAGTGCCAACGGTTCTGTTTGGGATGAAGCGCGCTTGATGACAGACGTTGGCTTGAAGCCGGAACAAATTGTCGACTTTTTATCCTTAGTGGGCGATGTCAGTGACAATATTGAGGGTGTGCCTGGTGTTGGCGTTAAAACAGCGACCTGTTTATTGCAACACTACGGGAGTGCGTCAGAAATATACGCGGCCATTGATGCCGGTGACGTCTTGCCTGTTCGAGGGGCACAGCGCATTCAATCTGCTCTGCTGGAGAATAAACCCCGACTGGATTTGAATCAGCAGCTTGTATGCTTGCGTAAAGATATTTCTGTAAGCCTTGCACCTTTGGAATTTAACCAAGACAATTACTTATTTATTGATGCCTTAACACAAGAGCTGGGCATTCATCGGCCCATGAAAAAAGCCTTAGAGACCTTAGCCGGATTGTATGTATGAAAATTGTTGCAGATGAAAACATTCCTCTGTTAGAGGCCTTCTTTAGCGATATGGCCCAACAGCTAGTCAGATTGCCTGGGCGTGAGATGACCTGTGAGCAGGTTAAAGATGCTGATATTTTATTGGTCCGCTCCATTACACAAGTAAACGAAGCTCTATTATCCGGCAGTCGCGTTAAGTTTGTAGGCACATGCACCATCGGCACTGATCATCTCGATACGGCCTACCTTGAGCAACAAAACATACGATATGCCAACGCTCCAGGCTGCAATGCAAAAGCGGTGGTGGATTATGTACTGAGCTGTTTACTGGTGTTGCAAGAGCGTATTCAAAAGCCATGGCAATCTCTATCGGTGGGCATTGTGGGGGCCGGCAATGTGGGAGGTTTACTGCATGACACGTTAATAGCATTGGGCGTGGAGGTCATCGCTTATGATCCTAATGTGGCAGCGTTTAATTCACAAACTAATAAACACAATGTCTGGCAGCAAGATGTGGTGTCACTGCATACCCCGATTACTCAGGATGGTGAGCATGCCACGTTCCACCTAGTGGACGAGAGTTGCTTGAAGAATATGAAAGCGGATGCTTGCTTGATTAACAGCTGTCGAGGAGCGGTAGTGGACAATCAAGCGTTAGTGGATCATCTTGCTCAAACACCGAGCTTTAACGCCATTTTAGATGTCTACGAGCAAGAGCCCGCACCAAGCGATGATTTAATTCGACAGTGCTTATTAGCAACCCCGCATATTGCAGGTTATAGCCTAGATGGAAAGTATGGCGGTACTGCCATGATTTATGATGCCATATGTGATGCGTTTGCTTTACCTAAGCGTTTAAAACTGGCCCAGTTAATATCTGAGGCACCGGTTAGAAAGCTCAGCTTTAGCCAAGAAGCCGATACTGCATATGTTATGAAGCAGGTAATAAGAAACGCATACGATGTGCGGGACGATCACTTTAGAATGCTCAGTTTGTTAGGGTTAAGTGATGCACACAAAGCCAAGGCATTTGACCGCTTGCGAAAGGACTACCCATTAAGACGAGATTTGACCTGTCAGGTTATTTCCGCAAAACGATTGTCGTATCCAGAGTGGTTGCAGGCATTGGGCGTGAGAGTTAAGACATAGATTCAAATGTTTGTGTGAAAACAAAAAAACAGCCAAAGGCTGTTTTTTTATTCGTAACAAGCGGGGTTAAGATTGAGACGCTTGTAAGATTTTTTTTAAGGCTTTTTGTATCATCTCTTCAGTGATCGGTGTTTCTTTGCCTTTTTCGTCGATAATTGCAGCACCGTGCATGACATCTTGGTTAGCTTGGGCTGCCTGTGTCGTGGTTGAGTTCTTCATAACGTCACCCCTTAAACATGTAATATCAGTATAGTAACAGGCGCTGCCTTGAGCCAAGGATTTTATGAAAAAAACTTTAAAAATCGATTCTCTCCTACAAAACCTGCCCTGTGATGATGCACAAAGGCTTTTTCATGGCCGAGGCGGTCTGTATGAAGGCTGGGAACAGGTGAACATTGAGTTATACCCGCCTGTTTTGTGGGTGATTATCTACCAGAAGGTGGATGAGACTCATTTGCAACAATGGCTTGAAGGGGTCAAGCCTCACTATAAAGAACTGGGGCTGGAAGCCATTTATATACAGCGTCGCTATGAGCAGGGGAACCCTGTTGAGATTATTATTGGTACGGACGCCTATCTAGATACAGACTTCAAAGTGACAGAAGCGGGACTTTCTTATTGGGTGAACTTAGGCCGAAACCAAAACAGTGGTTTATTTCTAGATATGAGTAATGGGCGCCAATGGGTGCGTGAACACGCAAAAGACAAGTCGGTGCTTAATTTGTTTTCCTATACCTGTAGTCTTGGGGTTGCCTGCGCGGCAGGAGGGGCGAACTCGGTAGTGAATATCGATATGGCAAAAGGGGCAATTAAGCGTGGCCAGCAAAATTTAGCGCTGAATGAAGTGGCTTGTCAGCGCAATACCTTTATTGCGCAAGATATTTTTAAAATGATTAAAAAGCTGACACAAAAAGGGCCATTTGATTTATTGATTGCAGACCCGCCGAGCTTTCAAAGCAAAGCGTTTGATGTGCGCCGTGACTATGAAAAGCTGCTGACCAAATTGAAACCGGCGCTTGCGGAAAACGCGCAGCTGGTATTGTGTTTGAATTCGCCGGCCTTAGGTGAATCTTTTTTACACGAATTAGTCGAGACCGTTTTTCCGGATGCAGCCTTTGTAAAACGCATTGAAAACCCAGCTGTGCTGGCGGATATCAATGAAGATGCGTCGCTTAAAGTGATGCTGTATCAACTATAGGCCACCCGTTAACTGATGGGTGATGCATTAAAAAAGTGTTGTTCAATAATGTCCTGCATATCAATGCTTGATTGCTCACGCAGGGCCTTTCGCATTTTAAACGCCAATGTACTTTCACGTTTGGCGATGGAGTTGGCGCTGGCAAAGGCATCAGCGGTTAAATTTGGGCGGATCAATTTAACAAAGGCTTTTTGTGTCAGTGTGCATTCTTCTGCGCTTTCTTGTTTGATGATGTCGAAATATCGAATATAGCCTTCATCATGAAGCCACATGAGGGCGCCAATTGCAGAAAGATAGCGTGGGCTATGCAGGCCAAACTCATCCATATCGTCTGGCCCGCTTATATCATCAATAAACAAACTCACTTTTCTTGGGAACTGCTGAAATAAACTCAGCAGAATGACGCCAATGTCGTGGTAAAAATCATCAATATTCACATCATTCATAGTGCGGACTTACTGGCTGTAACGTTCAAAGAAATTGCCAATTTTACCAATGGCTTCTTTTAAGTCATCCACTCTTGGCAAGAACACTAAACGGAAGTGGTCTGGCTCTGGCCAATTAAAGGCGCGGCCATGCACGATTAATATTTTTTGTTGCTCTAGAAGGTCCAGCACCATTTTCTCATCATTTTTAATGTTGAACTTGGTTTGATCCATTTTTACAAAACTGTACAGCGCACCTTGTGGCAGGGTGCAGCTTAGACCCGGAATATCATTAATCATTTTGTGGGTAAGGGTGCGTTGTTCATAAATTCGACCGCCTGGGCGAATTAAATCATTAATACTTTGATAACCGCCCAGTGCCGTTTGAATAGCGTATTGTGCAGGTACGTTTGCACATAAACGCATGCTGGCCAGCATATCGAGGCCTTCTAAATAATCTTTCGCTTTATGTTTGGCACCACTAACCACTAACCAACCGCTACGAAAACCGGCTAAACGATAGGTTTTAGATAGGCCATTAAAGGTAATAATTAATAAATCTTCAGCAAGCGATGCAGTGGAAATGTGCTGCGCTTCATCGAATAAGATTTTGTCGTATATCTCATCAGAAAACACAACCAGGTTATGTTGGCGAGCCACCTCAAGCAGTTCCAATAATACTTCTTTAGGGTAAAGCGCCCCAGTTGGGTTGTTTGGGTTAATTAATACCAAAGCTTTAGTGTTTGGGGTGATATTCTTTTTGATGTTATCAATATCTGGGTACCAATCGGCTTGCTCATCACAGCGGTAATGCACGGGAGTGCCCCCTGCTAAGCTTACCGCTCCCGTCCATAGCGGGTAATCCGGTGCGGGAATAAGCACTTCATCGCCATTATTAATGAGGCCCTGTAAGGCCATAACGATTAATTCACTGACGCCGTTACCTAGGTAGATGTCTTCAATATCCACACCCTTTATGCCTTTTTGTTGGCAATATTGCATCACGGCTTTACGCGCTGAATACACGCCCTTGCTGTCGCTGTAACCTTGCGCGTTAGGCAGTTGGTGAATCACATCTTGTAAGATTTCATCAGGTGCGTTTAACTCAAATGGCGCGGGGTTGCCAATATTAAGTTTAAGAATGCGATGGCCTTCATCTTCCATTTTTTTGGCGGCGCTTAAAACAGGCCCGCGAATATCATAAAATACGTTGGCCAGTTTGTTAGATTTATGCAATTCGTGCATGGAAAAACCCCGAGGCTGTTCGATGACATTGAACAGCGTGTTGACGAAAAAGATGTGCGGATGATACCTAGCTTTTTGCATGGCTCCAATCTCTACATTAGGCTTTATTATTGAAAGCGGTGACTTTTTTAGGAGATAATGATGGATAAGATCAAAAAAACACCGGAACAATGGCGTGAGGAACTGGACCCAGAAACTTATCGCGTGACGCGAGAAAAGGGCACTGAACGGGCGTTTACAGGTGCTTTAAATGATAATAAAGCACAGGGTACATACCGTTGTGTGTGCTGCGGTCAGCCTTTGTTTGAGTCTGATACCAAATTTGACAGTGGTTGTGGTTGGCCCAGTTTTTATCAGGCGTTAGATTCTGATGTTATTAATGAGCACAGTGATAACTCCTTGATGATGCAGCGCACAGAGATTGTATGCAGTCGCTGTGACGGGCACCTGGGGCATGTATTCCCTGATGGTCCGGCGCCTACCGGTCTACGCTATTGCGTGAACAGTGTGTCGTTGAAGTTTGAAGAGAAAAAATGAAAGATTTTCACTGGATACTAGATCGCGCACAAACCTTAAAAGGTGCGAACCTTGACCTTTTTTTGCCACATATAGAGTCCAATCAGGACCTTGCTAAGCGCGATGGCGCTTTTTATTTGTCATTGCTGGGCCTTCGGATTTTTCGTGCAGGCCTAAAGCATAGTGTGGTGAATGATAAGTGGCCCTTATTTGAGCAGGTCTTTAAGGGATTTAAACCGGCCTATGTGGCCAGTTTAAGCGATGAGGCATTAGAGCAGCACATGCTTCAGCCAGGCCTTATTAAGCACTGGGGAAAGATGAAAGCGTTGCGCACCAATGCGGCTTGGATAATGGAATTAGAGCGCGAGCAGAGCGGTTTTGGACATTATATCGCCCACTGGCCTGTGACGGACATTGTTGGCCTGTGGCTGGATATGAAAAAACACGGGGCGCAATTGGGCGGGCGAAGCGCACCCGCTGCGTTACGCATGGCAGGTAAAGACACTTTTATACTTAGTGAGGATGTGATGGTGCAGCTGCGTGCCCAAGGTGTCGTGGATAGAGTTGAGGACAGTAAAGCGAAAAGGGACCTCATGGCTATTCAGGATGCGTTTAATCAATGGCACCAACAGTCGGGCCTACCAATGTCACATATATCAAGAATGCTGTCTTTTACCTAATTAGCTTGTTGTGTGAATAGTAGACAAGGTGGTTGTTTTTGGATAAATTAGTTGTGCAAAATTAAATTTTATCAAATGTAGTTTGGTTGGACAGAAATGGAGGCATTTATGTCGATATACGATTTCAAAGCGACGGATATACAGGGTAATGAGCGGGACCTTGCTGAGTTCAAAGGAAAGGTGCTGTTGATTGTTAATACCGCCAGTAAATGCGGCTTTACCCCTCAATTTGAGGGGCTGGAAGACATGTATAAATCCCTAAATGAGAAAGGCCTGGAGGTACTCGGTTTCCCTTGTAATCAATTTGCGCAGCAGGATAAAGGTAGTGATAGCGAGATTGCGGGTTTCTGTATGAAAAATTATGGCGTTAGCTTCCCAATGTTCTCCAAGGTTGAGGTCAATGGCGATCAAGCGCATCCGCTTTATCAATATCTAAAGAAAGAAGCTCGCGGCGTATTAGGAACACAAAAAATAAAATGGAACTTCACTAAGTTTTTAGTGAATAAAGAAGGCAAGGTGGTTAAGCGTTTTGCGCCCACATCAAAGCCAGAAGCCATTGAAAAGCATGTGCAAGCGTTGCTGGCCTAATTGCATTGGCTAATTGACCCGCGCCATGGTTGAGGGTAACTTGCCATGGTGCATTTAATATTTAAAACGAGGCCTTATGAGTAAATCGGCAGATGAGTTATTGAAACTGGAAAATCAATTATGTTTTCAGCTTTACAGTGCCTCACGTTTGATGACAAAAATTTATCAGCCTTTACTTAAGCCTTTGGATTTAACCTATCCGCAATACTTAGTGATGCTGGTTTTGTGGGAGATGCCCATGGGTCATAAGTTTACAGTGACCATGCTTGGTGAGCGTTTGAAGCTCGATAGCGGAACGTTAACCCCGCTGTTAAAGCGCCTTGAATCAAAACGTTTGATTCAGCGTCAACGCAGCCATGAAGATGAACGACAAGTATGGGTAAGATTGAGCGCATTAGGTGAATCCCTCAAGCAACAAGCTAAGCGTGTGCCTGAAAAGCTCATGTGTGAAGCGGGTGTGAAAAATGAAGAGGTGGCGGTGATGCGTGACATGCTGAAAAAGCTATTTGATACCTTACCTGGCTAGTCGTAGATATTTTTTTTCGTATCCCAGTCTTCTTCTTCTTTTATTTTGTCCATGCCACTGGCCAATTGACCTCCAGAGCGGGCGTTGGCTTTTTTACTTTCAATAGCCAGTTTGCTCTCGATGCTTTTAATGGTCTTTTCTAGCTCTTCTTTTAGTTGTGTCAGGTACTGCTTAAGCGGGCTTTTTATGACGAGCCCAAGGGTGACTTTTAATTTTGATAGGGCAGGGCGTAGCTTTTGTGTTTTTAAGATGGCTTGTGCCATGTTGTAGTTCATATCAATCACAGTGCGCTGCATGATGACTTTTAAGTTTTTTACGACTCGAGAGCCATGAGCTTTTGGAATAAGGCCGCTTTTGACGGACTTGACGATTTGCTCATGGAGAAATTTGACCATGGCACGAATCTCATGAGCCGTATCTGGGTTATCTACCTTGCCTCGTTTATTGAGGCGCTTCACGCTGTCATCTTTTTGGGTGAGGGCCTTCTCCAGCTGCGATTCCATATCTTGATATAGGGCGTTTAAATTGTGATTGTCGCTACTGCCTTCAAGAAGTTTGGAGACCAGTTGCATGGTGCGCTTAAGCATAAAGATGCGGGTAGGCACATCTAAGTAGATGCTAGGGATGACGGCCATGGCATTTTGCATGCGGCGAAGATCATCGTGAAGGTCCACTATCTCGCGGGCTTTCTCGATTCGACGCTTGTCTAGATAGCCTTTTATAAAGATGCTGCTGACCAATGTAACCAGTAACAGCGTCCCTAGAACGATGATTGAATCCATTGCTAATCTTTTATCCCTATTGGTAATTTAAGTGTAGACCTAAATTAAAAAGTTTTTTAATAGAAAAAACTTGACGTAATTCAATAAGATACATAGAATGCGCGCCATCTTGAGACGTGACTGACGTCGCAGGTAATAGTGTCCCGTTCGTCTAGAGGCCTAGGACACC
>NYTP01000014.1 GCA_002683575.1 Bermanella sp. | reverse complement strand
AGTATTTAACAACCGCTTAATCGCACCACGAGGGCCTAACGAGTTACTGGTGTAACCACGAACGGAGCCCACACCACCGGCACGGAAGTTACGGAAGAACGGCAGCTCATCTGTTTTGCCATAGCCATCGCCATACCCCAGTTCAGTTCGCAGACGGAAGGTCCACTCACCGGAGATTGGGAAGTATTTCTGCGCGTTATAAGTAACGCGGAAGTACTCTAATTCGCTGCCCGGCACCGTCGCTTCAAGAGACAAGCTTTGCTTCGCACCGGCGGTTGGGAATAAACCACGGTTCAATGTGGTCCAGCTCCAGCTGCTGCCTAATGTGACTTCAACAAAATCTTCGCCTTCGTCTTCTATGAAGCCCAAAATCTCTTCTGCAATACCGGATTCCTGTGCCTCCATAAGGGTACGACTTGCTTCAATACTGAACGATAAACGTTCACGGCCACTGATTGGGAAACCAAAGGTGGTACGGCCACCGTAGGTGTCGGTATTGTAATCACTTAAAGAAAGCTCAGAGAAATCGGTTTGGCTATAAAACAAACCATAACCACGGCTGATGCCATCCACCGTGTAATACGGGTCGGTGTAAGACAAGTTTAAGCTGGCAACCGCATCGGTTTTATTTAAAGAGGTACTCATTTTTTTGCCCGTACCCATAAAGTTGTTTTGCGACACGCTGGTGCCTAAAATCATGCCATCGGCACTGGAGTAACCAATGCTTAAGTTCAAGCTGCCACTTGGCTGCTCTTCAACGCTGTAGTTCACGTCAATTAAATCGTCAGAGCCTGGTACTTTTGGTGTTTCTACGTTCACACCTTTAAAGAAACCCAGTTGTTCTAAACGGCTTTTAGATTGTTCAATTAATTCAGTGGAAGCCCAACCGCCTTCCATTTGTACCATTTCACGACGCAGCACTTCATCCATGGTGGACTCATTACCTGTGAAATTAATACGACGCACATAGGTACGTTTACCTGGTTCAATAAAGAACGTTAGCTCAACGGTTTTATCTTCATCATTAATTTTTGGCACACCGTTCACGCTAGCAAACGTAAACCCTTCGTTGCCTAAGCGTTTGGCGATTAAATCTTGAGTGAATGTGACTTTTTGACGACTAAAGGTCTCCCCTTCATCCATGATCACAAGCTTACGCAATAGTTCTTCTTCTAGAATTAACTCACCCGCCAAGTTCACTTTATTCACCGTATACACATCACCTTCGTGAACGTTAACACTGATGAACACTTCTTCTTTATTTGGGGACAAAGACACCTGGGTGGATTCGGCGTTAAAGCGAATATAGCCGCGATCTAGATAAAATGAACGTAAACGCTCAAGGTCGCCGCCTAATTTTTCACGGGAATATTTGTCATCACTTGCGTACCAGGACCATAGATTGGTAGGTTTTAATTCAAATTGGTTGAGCAATTCTTGTTTTTCAAAGTTCTCGTAGCCAACAATATTAATATGGCTAATGGATGCAACCGAGCCTTCATCTACGTTGATTTTTAATGACACGCGGTTACGTGGCAGTTTTTTAACTTCTGTATTAATTTCAGCATCGTAGCGACCTTGGCTTACGTATTGACGCTCAAGCTCTAACTCAAGGCGCTCAAGAGTAGAACGTTTAAAGACGTACCCTTCAGCAAGACCGGCTTGCTTCAAGCCTTCTTTTAGTTGTTCGGTTTCAATGGCACTGTTGCCTTCAATTTCAAGCGCAGTGATAGTTGGTAATTCGACCAGGTTAATCACCAAAATATTGCCATCACGCATTAATTCAATGTCGTTGAAGTAACCCGTTGCAAATAAATTGCGCGATGCATTGGCCAATTTTGAGCTATCGACTTTATCGCCAATATTAATGGGGAATGCGCCAAATACACTACCCGCGCTAACGCGTTGTAGGCCGTCGACTCGAATATCTTTTACCGTAAAGGCGTCAGCTTGGGCGCATGCTGCGCCCAAAGCCAAAAGCAAGCTGATTAAGGTGAACTTCATGTTAATCCGAATTTATTGTTATCTTGAGCTGTCAGTGAATAGGTACAGACCAGCGAGTTTAGGTGAAAATTATATACGACTTATGTCATTAAATATGGCAATAAACATAACCATCATAAGCAGTGCCATGCCCAGCTTCACTCCCGCTAACTGAACTTTTTCCGAAACAGGTGAACCCTTCACCGCTTCGATTACATAAAACAGAAAATGCCCGCCATCCAATACAGGTATCGGTAATAAATTCACCACGGCTAACATCACGCTGACGTAGGCTAGAAAACCAATAAAGGCTTCAAAGCCTGCCTGAGCTGAAGCGTTGGCTACTTTAGCAATGGTAATGGGTCCGCTCAAGTTCTTAACGGATAATAGCCCTTGAATCATTTTGCCAATGGACTCAAGAGTCACAATGGTCATATCCCAGGTTTTATATGCAGCTTTACCAATCGACTCAAACACACCAAAGCGTTGTGTGGTAACAAAACCGTCGGGTAATTTTGGCGACTCAACCATGGCCCCAGCAAAACCGTAATTTTTGCCATCTTCGGTGGTTTTTAAAGCGGGTATTAAGGTGATGGGGGTGGTCTGCCCATCACGAATAACAGCTAAGGCTAATGCATTGCCCGCATTTGCTTGAACAACCTCCACAAAGTCATACCACTGTTCAACAGGTTCACCATTGACGCTGATAATTTTATCGCCCGTTTTTAAACCCGCTTGCTCAGCCGGCATACCTGCTTGCAATTCAGCTAAAACCGCAGGAACAGCTGGACGGTAGGGCTCAATGCCTAGCTCTGATAAAACTTTTGGCTCTTCTTTTTCACTTAACCAGCGAGTAATTTCCAAGGTATGTTCTTGTGAGTTATCCGTGGTAAAGGCAATTTCTCCAGTGTCACCTAAGCGCTTAAGCAACTGATAGTGCACATCTTGCCAACTGCTTACGGCATCGCCATCAACTTGGGTTATTTGCTGGCCGCCACGTAAGCCTGCATCAAAAGCAAGCCCTTCTACTGATGTTTCACCTATAACTGGTTTCACCTGCGTGATACCGGTCATAAACATGATCCAGTAAGCGAATATGGCAAATAAGATATTGGCTGCAGGACCTGCCAATACAATGGCCATTCGCTGCCAAACAGTTTTACGATTGAACGCTTGATGAAGCTGTTCTGTGGCCACTTCGCCTTCGCGCTCATCTAACATTTTCACATAGCCGCCAAGTGGAATAGCCGCCACTGCAAATTCACAGCCGTTTTTATCGGTTCGGCTCCAAATCACTTTGCCAAACCCTACGGAAAATCGCAGTACTTTTACTTTACAGCGCCTTGCCACCCAGTAGTGGCCATATTCGTGAACTGTCACCAAGATACCTAGGGTGACAATCAAAGCGAGCAAGCTATATAACACACTCATAATGGTATTTTGTCCTTAACAAAGCGCCTTGCCCACGCATCAGCATGCAATATGGCGTCTAAACTATCGGCTGCTTCTAATGTGCATGCATTTAAAGTTTCATCGATCAGGTTTGAGATTGATGTAAAGGCAATTTGTTCCCGTAAAAATCCCTCAACCGCCACTTCATTTGCCGCATTTAATATGGTGGCTGCCGTGCCGCCAGCATTGAAGGCTTGAGACGCAAGATTCAGCGCAGGAAATGTTTTATGGTCTGGGGCTTCAAAATTAAGCTGAGCCACTTCAAATAAATTCAGTGGTTTCACACCTGAGGCAATCCTCTCAGGCCAAGCCAGGCCGTAAGCAATGGGCGTGCGCATATCAGGGTTGCCCATTTGGCACAGCACAGAGCCATCTACGTACTGCACCATGGAGTGAATAATGGATTCAGGGTGCACCACCACTTCAATTTGCTTAGGTGTCGCATCAAACAACCAGCACGCTTCAATAAGCTCTAGCCCTTTATTCATAAGGGTTGCACTGTCCACAGAGATTTTTTGCCCCATTGACCAGTTTGGGTGCTTAACCGCTTGCTTGGGTGTCACTTTAGATAAGGCATCTAATGTCCAGCCACGAAACGGGCCGCCAGATGCCGTCAATAGAATTTTTTCGATTTGTTGCTGGTATGAAGGGTCTTGCCCATAACCTAAAGGAAGAGATTGAAAGATTGCATTATGCTCACTATCAATAGGCAGAAGCTCCGCTTGATTATCTTGAACGGCTTGCATAAACAAGTGACCGCTCATGACCAATGATTCTTTGTTGGCAAGCAACACACGCTTACCCGCTTTGGCCGCTGCCAAGGTAGGCAGTAAACCAGCGGCACCTACAATTGCCGCCATTACCTGATCGACTTCAGGATCACGAGCAATATCAACCAAGGCGTCAACACCACTTAGCACCTCAGTNGAAGCGCCATTTTGCTTTAACGCACCGGCCAACTGAATTGCACTGGCCNCGTCCACCATCACCGCGTATTTAGGCGAGTGNTCAAGACACTGCTGCAATAGCAGCTCNACTTGNGTNTTNGCNCTTAANGCAAACACCTGATAAAGATCNTTGTGACGCGCAAGCACATCAAGCGTGCTTTTACCGATGGAGCCCGTNGCCCCAAGAACGGTAATCATTTGCCTCATACAACGAGATTCCAACCAAATACACTTAAGGCTAAGGCAAACATAGGTAACGCTGCCGTCATACTGTCAATACGATCCATTACCCCGCCATGGCCGGGTAATAAGTGACTGGAATCTTTAATACCACGGTGACGTTTCACCATGCTTTCAATTAGGTCACCCACAACAGAGACACAGGTAATGGCCAGCGTTACTGCCACTAATAATACCCATTGGGCTAAGTCCAAGGACAAACCGGCTTCATTTTCTAATAAATAACCACCGCCAAGCGCCATCAAGAAAGTCACAACCAAACCGCCATAAACCCCTTCCCATGTTTTACCCGGGCTCACGGTTGAAGCAAGTTTATGCTTACCAAATGTGCGACCAGAGAAGTAGGCACCCACATCAGCTCCCCAAACCACAAACATGACATACATAATTAGGTAGTCATTAAATGGGTAACTCTTAATCTGAACAAACCCAACCCACATGGGTAGTAAAATAGCTAAGCCCATCAACAAACGAACCGGTGCACTGCCCCATAGGCTTTTTAATTTAGGGTGAACGGCCACCAAGATGAATGCCGTTATCCACCATGCAAACGCAAGATATAAAAGATCGACCTCTTGGACAAACCCTTCAAACTCAACCAGCCAAATCAACGCTGCAATAATACCCGCGTAAGCCACACGGCCAACTTGCATTTTAATACCGGACAAATTGGCCCATTCCCAAGCACCTAGAGTCACGATAGCGGCAATAAATAACTTAAATTGCCCAAGAGGTAAGTAAAAAATCCCCCCGATCATGATTGGCGCCAATACAAGCGCGGTAAGAATACGTTGCTTTAGCACGTTTTATCTTCCTTCAATTGTTCATCTGTGCGACCAAAACGGCGCGTGCGGCTATTATATTCTTCTATTGCCGACCAGAAATTTGTTTCATCAAAATCAGGCCAAAGCGCATCACTGAACACAAGTTCTGTGTACGCAAATTGCCATAACATGAAATTACTTATTCTTAACTCCCCTCCGGTACGAATACATAAATCCGGCTCAGGGAAATCATTTAAACATGTATACCCAGCAAATACTTCTGGGGTAATCGTGTCTGCAGAGAGTTTGCCAGATAATACATCTTTGGCAATGCTCTGTGCGGCATGAGCAATATCCCAGCGACCACCATAATTTGCGGCAACCACCAGTTTTAAACCAGTATTGTCTTTGGTTAGCTCTTGAGCGCTTGCGATATGCTCTTGCAATATAGGGGAGAATCCAGTGACATCGCCCATGATGGTCAGGCGAATATTGTGCTCATGCAGTTTTTTCACTTCTTTTTGCAATGCATTTAAAAACAACTGCATCAATGCATTCACTTCTTGCTCGGGTCGCTGCCAATTTTCACTGGAAAAGGCAAATAACGTCAGCACTTCTACTTCTAAACGTGCCGCTTGCTCTATCGCAATCTTTACCGCTTTAACCCCAGCTTTATGCCCCGCAACACCCGGTAGGTGACGACGCTTAGCCCAACGATTATTACCATCCATGACAATGGCAACGTGACGAGGGATTCTTTCAAATTTTGGTAACGTTGCTTGTGACATTTGTAAAACCTAATAATGAAACTGCGCCTAAAAAGGCGCAGTACCGCTTCATAAAACTCGGTTAAACCTGCATTAGGTCTTTTTCTTTAACCGCCAACAAAGACTCAACATCCGCAATAAACTTATCAGTTAGTTGCTGAATTTTATCTTGGCCTTGGCGCTCTTCGTCTTCACTGATTTCTTTTTCTTTCAGCAAATCTTTGATGCTGCTATTGGCATCGCGACGAATATTACGAATAGATACACGACCTTTCTCGGCTTCTGCACGAGCTTGCTTAATGTAATCTTTACGCGTTTCTTCGGTTAAAGCAGGCATTGGCAAACGAATGGTTTCACCAGAAGTAGATGGGTTAATACCCAGATCAGACTTCATAATTGCTTTTTCAATTACCGGTACAAGGTGTTTTTCCCAAGGCGTAACAGCAAGTGCACGGCCATCTTCAACGTTGATATTAGCAACTTGAGATAACTGGGTTTGAGTGCCGTAATAATCGATGGTAATGCCATCAAGAATCGCCGGGTTCGCACGACCTGTACGTACCTTTTTAAATGCATCAGTTAACGCATTTAAACTTTTCTGCATACGATCTTTAGCGTCTGCTTGAATTTCATTCAACATTTTTTTCTTCTCCACACACAATCAATGTGCCATCACTTCCGCCAACCATGAGTTGAGCCATCATGCCAGGGGTTGCCATATTAAACACACGCAATGGCATTTTGTGATCTCTCGCCAGACAAATCGCCGTGAGATCCATAACACCCAACTGACGCTCAAGTACTTCGTCGTAAGTTAGGGTTTCAAATTTAACCGCATCAGGGTTCTTCTTCGGGTCCGCATCGTACACGCCATCTACGTTTGTGGCTTTTAACACGATATCCGCTTCGATCTCAATACCACGCAAACACGCTGCTGAGTCCGTTGTGAAGAATGGGTTACCTGTACCTGCGGAAAAAATAACCACATCGCCACTATTTAAGTGTCGAATTGCGCGACGACGATCATAATGCTCAACAATGCCGCTCATTGGAATAGCCGACATGACACGTGAGCGAATATTACTGCGCTCTAATGCGTCACGCATCGCCAATGCATTCATTACAGTGGCAAGCATACCCATGTGATCGCCTGTTACTCGATCCAGACCTGCTTGACTCAATGCGGCACCACGGAACAAGTTACCGCCGCCAATCACCAAACCAACCTGAACGCCAATCCCCACCAGCTGACCTACCTCTAGCGCCATGCGGTCAAGGACCTTAGGGTCTATCCCAAAATTCTGATCACCTTGAAGCGCTTCACCGCTCAACTTCAAAAGGACGCGTTTATATTTAGGGCTACGATTATCTGCCGGGGGCATAGGTCACCTCATGTATGCAATTCTATAGTCACAGGTTTATAGCACAAACCTTGACCTCTCACTGCAAAACCCCGGTTCTAGCTGAATTATCAAGGATAATACTCAGTCCAGTTCACCAGGGCTTCTCAAATAACCTTTACACAAATGCCGAGCAAGGAAAACCTAACTCGGCATTTAAAGAGCTGTATTGATAACAGCCCTACTGCTTAGCCTTTAAGCTGAGCAGCTACTTCTGCAGCGAAATCAGTTTCGTCTTTCTCGATGCCGTCACCCACTTCGATACGAACAAAACCAACCACTTCCGCACCGGCTTGCTTAGCAAGCTTAGCGATTGTTAGCTCAGGGTTCTTAACGAAAGGCTGTTCTAGCAAGCTGTTTTCTTTAAGGAATTTCTGGATACGACCACCCATCATTTTCTCAACGATTTCAGCAGGCTTGCCTTCCATATCAGGCTGCGCTTTGATGATTTCTTTCTCAGCATTAACCATGTCTTCAGGCATATCGCTAGGTGCTAATACGCGAGGGTTAACCGCTGTAACGTGCATAGCGATGTCACGTGCCAACTCTTCACTGCCGCCTTTCAAAGAAACAAGTGCAGCAATACGGTTGTTAGAGTGAACATAACCTGCAACCAACTCACCTTCTACCATCAAGGCGCGACGAGGAGAGATGTTTTCACCGATTTTTTGAACCAAAGCTTCACGCTCAGCATCCAAAAGACCGCCAACTTCAGTGCTTTTTGCTTCAAAAGCCGCTTCAGCGATTTTATTAGCAAAGCCAAGGAAGTCTTCGTTTTTAGCAGCAAAGTCAGTTTCAGAGTTAACTTCAACTAGCATTGCAGCAGAGTTATCAGACGCTGTTTTAATAACAACTACGCCTTCAGCTGCAGTACGACCTGCTTTTTTAGCGGCTTTAAGGCCAGAGTTCTTACGCATTTCTTCAATGGCAAGATCGATATCGCCATTAGCTTCTTGAAGTGCTTTTTTACACTCCATCATGCCAAGACCAGTACGCTCACGTAATTCTTTAACTAATTTTGCAGACACTGCCATAGTCGTCACCTAAATTTTTATCTAATCAAAATTCTTTTAAAAAAAGGGGGCGAGCCCCCTTTTTTATGTTCACAACTTAGTAATTAAAAATTACTCAGCTGCTGGTGCTTCTTCTGCTTTAGCAGGAGCAGCGGCCGCTTGACCAGCTTCAGTTTTGCCTTCGATGCAAGCATCAGCAACAGCAGAAGTGAAGATTTCGATTGCGCGGATCGCATCGTCGTTACCAGGAATAACAAAATCAACGCCATCTGGGTTGCTGTTAGTATCCACGATACCGATAACTGGGATACCTAGTTTGTTTGCTTCTTGAATCGCGATGCGCTCATGGTCAACGTCGATAACGAAGATAGCGTCAGGTAGGCCGCCCATGTTCTTGATACCACCGATAGAGCGCTCTAGCTTCTCCATCTCACGAGTACGCATTAGGGCTTCTTTCTTAGTTAGCTGCTCAAAAGTACCGTCTTTTTTCTGTGCTTCAAGGTCAGCTAGACGCTTGATAGATTGACGAATAGTTTTGTAGTTAGTCAGCATACCGCCTAACCAACGATGCGCTACGAAAGGCATGTTTGCACGAGCTGCTTGCTCTTGGATAACCTTAGAAGCTGCACGCTTAGTACCTACGAAAAGTACTTGGTTGTTCTTAGCAGTCATACCTTTAACAACGTTCAACGCTTCGTTGAATGCTGGCACAGTGTGCTCAAGGTTGATGATATGAATCTTGTTACGAGCGCCAAAAATGAATTTGTTCATTTTTGGGTTCCAGTAACGAGTCTGGTGACCGAAGTGAACGCCTGCTTTTAGCAGGTCACGCATACTTACTTGTGCCATAAGATATATACCTATTTGTTAGGGTTAGGCCTCCATGTATCCCATTGTCCAATCTCAAGCGTTTAACCACTTAAGACACCCAGAACGATGTGTCGATACATGTGCGGATTTATAAAAGTTTATGCCCTTAGCCATACGAGACCGCCAAGAGCGCGCGCTTTATACCATATTTAGCCCTTCAATGGGAAGAAAAATTGCCAATTAAAAGCCTCTTTCCGTGATCCTAGTTATTCATCTATTGCGTATATATGCGTACAATAGCCCACTAAATAACTAAGAGTGAATATCTTCCCCATGGCTGTGACCATCAAAACTCCAGAAGAAATCGAAAAAATGCGCGTAGCTGGACGCTTAGCGGCCGAAGTACTGGAAATGATCGGCGAATACGTTAAGCCTGGTGTGACCACCGGTGAGCTAGATCGCATTTGCCACGACTACATCGTCAATACCCAGCAAGCAATTCCGGCGCCTCTTAACTATGGCAACCCGCCATTCCCTAAATCCATTTGTACATCCGTTAACCATGTGATTTGTCACGGCATTCCAAGCGATGACAAAGCCCTTAAAAAAGGCGACAGCGTCAACATTGACGTTACAGTCATCAAGGATGGCTATCATGGCGATACCAGTAAAATGTTTTTTGTTGGTGAACCCAAACCCGCCGACCAGCGCCTAGTGGATATCACCCAAGAGTGCATGTACAAAGGTATGGCACTGGTTAAACCCGGTGCGCAACTTGGCGATATTGGCCATGTTATCCAGCAGCATGCCGAATCCAACTATTATACGGTTGTTCGTGAATATTGCGGCCACGGTATTGGTAAGGGCTTCCATGAAGAGCCTCAGGTTATGCACTACGGCCGCCCAGGTACAGGTATGGCACTGAAAGAAGGTATGTGCTTCACCATCGAACCTATGATCAACCAAGGCAAGCCTCAAAGTAAGCTTCTTGGCGATCAATGGACTGTGATCACCAAAGACCGCAAATTAAGTGCGCAATGGGAACACACCTGTCTTGTGACAAAAGATGGCATTGAAGTGCTGACCCGCCGCAAAGAAGAAGTGTTTCCTTGGGAGCAGTAATCATGGATCAGGGCTTACAATCACGGATTTTCGACGATACCGCCTTTCGCCAAGCATTGGCCGACGGTAAGCCCCCCATTCCTCTTTTCAAAGAGGCCATGCGCCATAGCCAGACAGTGATGGACGAGCATTTCAGAGCAACGCTCGATGCCGTCACCTTGGTCCATGCCCGATCATGGTTTATGGACCAACTCCTCAAGCATGCATGGTTACAATTTTTTGATGAAAGCAATCAAAGCATTGCGCTATTAGCCGTTGGTGGTTACGGGCGCGGCGAGCTTCACCCTAAAAGTGATATTGATATTTTATTACTCAATAAAGATGAAGCTGCATTTAGTCACAACAGTGATGCCATGCAAGGGTTCATCACCTTTATGTGGGACATCAAACTCGATGTGGGTCACGGCGTACGTACCATTGATGACTGCCGTAATGAAGCAGAAAAAGATTTGACCATTGCCACTAATTTAATGGAAACCCGTACGCTTATGGGCGGGGATGTTTTGCGTGAGGTCATGCGCGATATTACCGGCCCTAACCATATTTGGCCAAGTGATGAATTTTTCCAAGCCAAATGGCAAGAACAAGAAAAGCGTCATGAAAAACATCATGATACCGATTACAACCTTGAGCCAAACATTAAAAAAGGCCAAGGCGGACTGCGAGACATCCATACAGTGGTTTGGGTTCTGCAACGTCACTTTGGTAGCCATGAATTAGAAAACCTTACCAAACAAGGTATTCTTACGGATTTCGAATACGGCATGTTGCATCGTTGTCGCGATTTTTTATGGCAGATCCGTTATGCCCTACATATGGTAACGGGGCGCGAAGAAGATCAGCTTTTATTTGATTTCCAAAAAGAAATTGCCGAGATTCTAGGATTTGATGACGACCCAGAGCAACTTGGGGTCGAACAAATGATGCACCAGTATTATCGCTACAGCCTGGCATTGAATGAATTAAACGACCTACTCATGCTGCTATTTAAAGAGCTGATCATTGATAGTCAAAAAGAAGCCAGTATCACCCCTATTAACGAATACTTCCAACGCAACAACGACTACCTCGAATCCAGACAAGCCGACTTATTTACTCACACCCCCAATGCCATGCTCGAAGTGTTTTATCACCTGGCTACCGACAGTACATTAAAAGGGGTAAGAGCCAACACCATTCGTGCACTGCGAGACAGTCGCCATTTAATTGATGATGACTATCGCTCCCACCCCGATAACGTACGAACGTTTATGGCAATCATGCGCAGCCAGGATCATGTAACGCGTGAGCTTGATCGCATGCTTAACTACGGCATTCTTGGCCAATATATTCCTGAATTTGGCGCCATTATCGGTCACATGCAGCACGATTTATTTCACAGCTACACGGTGGACCAACACAGTCTTCGCGCGATTAAGTTTATGCGTCGTTTACGTTTTGGCGTAGAAAAAGAATTATTTCCACTTGCAAGCAAACTGATACATAACATTTCTAAAAAAGAAATCTTATACCTCGCCGCACTGTTGCATGATGTTGGAAAAGTCCTCCCGGGTGAACATGAAATCACCGGTGCTGAAATCGCTGAGCATTTTTGTGCACAGCATGGCCTTAGCCAAAAAGACAGCGACCTTGTAGTTTGGCTCATTCGCAACCACCTTTTGTATTCTCAAACTGCACAACGGGTTGACCTCGCCGACCCTGATGCCATTCACCACTTCGCCACACAAGTGGGTGATCGGCGTCACCTTGATTATCTTTATATTTTTAGTGCTGCCGATATTTTCAGCACCAATAAAAAGTTATGGACAAGCTGGCGCGCTGAACAAATGCGTACCCTTTACAGCGAAACACTTCATCTGATTCGCCGTGGCCTTGACACCCCCATCAATAAAGATGAATGGGTACAAGAAACACAGCAAGCGGTTATTGAGCGTTTAAGCGAATACGGCTACCAAGAAGAAGACGTTTTTGAAATGTGGGCCAACCCAGGTGACGAATATTTTCTACGAGAAAGTGTCGACACATTAGTGTGGCATGCCCTTGCCTTGTTTAAGTATCAAGACACCAGCAAGCCCTTGGTACTGATTGGCGATACCAGCGACAAAGCATTAGAAGGCGCCACCCAGATCTTTATTCACATGAAAGATCAGCCCCACTTATTTGCGGCCATGACCGCAGCACTTGATCAGCTACACCTTAATATTCAAGATGCCCGCATCATTACCTCAGCCAACAATAACGCACTGGATACGTATATCGTACTGGATGAAAATGGCGAACCCATTAGCGAGCCATTACGTTTAGAAAAAATTCAACGTACCCTTGAGGAAGCGTTGTCGCACCCTGAAGAATTCTCGTCGTTGATTCAACGTAGAACGTCACGCCAGCTTAAACAGTTTGATTTCAAGCCCATTGTAAACATGAGTAATGATCCGTTTACTAAGCGCAGCTTATTAGAAGTGATTGCTCCTGACCGCCCTGGTTTATTGGCCCGCATGGGACAACTGTTCATGGAATACGATGTGTCATTAGAAACCGCCAAGATCCTCACTGAAGGTGAAAAAGTCGACGATATTTTTTATATCACCGATAAGAATGGCGATCCAATCAGTGATCCTGAATTTTGTCGTCAATTGCAAAGCGCGGTAATCGAAGCACTCACCGAACAAGTGGAGCTGCAAGCAACGCTTTAGCGCTTCACTCAAAAAAAGCCCAATACGACCTTTCATAATTTGAAGTACCGTACTGGGCTTTTTTTATTTTCACCAATATTTTTATGGTGGTTAGCGCTTAATTAACTGATGTCATCAAGCCACTTTACTGCTGGCCGGTACATCCGGTTTCGCATGGCGCTCATGAAGAAAACGCAACACATCCGCACGATATTTATTATACATGGGGTCATCCGCCAGCTCTAAGCGATGACGAGGCCTTGGTAATGCCACATCTAAAATCTCACCCACGCCCGCTGCTGGGCCATTACTCATCATCACGATGCGATCGCTTAGCAATACCGCTTCATCCACATCATGAGTAATCATGACCACGGTGTTTTTTAAGTCTCGCTGAATTTCCATTAATGAGTCCTGTAAATGAGAGCGAGTGAGTGCATCCAGCGCACCAAAAGGCTCATCCATTAATAAAACCGTTGGTTCCATCGCCAGTGCGCGAGCAATGCCCACGCGCTGTTTCATACCACCGGATATTTCATCTGGTTTTTTATGCAACGCATGGCTCATATGTACAAGCTCCAAGTTGTACTCTATCCACTCTTTCATTTCGGCTTTACTTTTTTTGCCTTTGAAAACCTGCTTCACCGCAAGCTCAACATTTTCATAAGCGCTTAACCAAGGAAACAAAGAGTGATTCTGAAACACCACAGCGCGCTCTGGGCCGGGCTCACTGACCTCTTTACCATCAAGAACCACCCCGCCTTTTGTGGCTTGATACAAACCAGCAATGATATTCAACACCGTTGACTTGCCACACCCGGAGTGACCAATTAACGAAACGAATTCGCCTTTTTTAATTTTCAAGTTTACATTTTCAAGGGCGCAAAACTTACCACTTGGCGTATCAAACTCCATGGATACATGATCTATATTCAGATGTGCACTCATAACATTACCTTTCTAATTCGTTTTATCCGGCGTCAATTAACGATTAACCGCACTTTTATCCCAGCTAAAATATTTCTGTAGCTGCAGCATCATCCAATCTAATAAAAAGCCAATAAAGCCGATGGTCAATACCGCCACCATAATACGGCCTAAAGAATTCGAGCTACCATTTTGAAACTCATCCCACACAAACTTTCCAAGGCCTGGGTTTTGCGCCAACATTTCAGCAGCAATCAACACCATCCAACCCACACCCAATGACAGGCGCATGCCGGTAAAGATCATAGGAATCGCCGATGGTAATACCACTTTAATAATTTTTGACCACCAGCTTAAACGCAATACTTTTGCAACATTTAATAAGTCGGGGCTAATGGATGACACGCCGACTGCCGTATTAATTAATGTGGGCCACATGCAACACAACATTACGGTTATGGCCGACGTCACAAACGACTTATCAAACATAGGGTCGTCACTGACATACACAGCGGATACCACCATGGTGACAATAGGCAACCAAGCCAATGGCGACACTGGCTTAAAGATTTGAATGATCGGGTTCATGGCGTTATTTAAGGTTTGACTTAAGCCGGTTAGAATCCCAAGCGGCACCGCAATTAAAGTGGCCAATAAAAACCCCGTAAATACGGTATATAAACTGGTGAGAATTTGCTGCGGATACGTCGTACGGCCACGATATTCACGCCACTTAACCTTGGCATCTGGATTGGCCGCTAATTTTTTTGCATTACGCTTTTCTTGACGCTCATAAAACTTATCTTCTTTTACGGACTCAGCTTGATACTCCTGCCATAAACCTTTTGCTTGCTCTAACACTTGAGATGGACCTGGCACCTGACCTAACGACGTAACAACACTTTTCGCTGCGCTATCCCAAATCCCTAAAAACAAAGCAAACGCTAAAATGGGCACACCCAATGTACGTAATAATACATTGACTTGCTCACGACGATTCTCTCCTTTGATGATTCGAACCCAGGGTGCGAACATCCTTAGGTCTTCCATTTTCGAAACTACATTCATCTTCATCCCCTTACTCAATTAAGCGGCCACCTAAAGTAGCCGCTAAATAATTTAAACCTTATCTTTACCTTTCAAACCAATGTTGAATTTTTTAAGGTATTCATTGGGTTTTTTGCCATCATAAGAGACGTTATCAATGAACTCTTTTTGCTCAGGTTTAAAGCCATCTTCTTTTGCGAAATCAGGAAATTCAGATGCACTCATTTTTCCTTCTGCGATCAGCTCTTTTGCCGCTAAAGTATAGATATCAGGGCGATATACTTTTTTCGCAATATCCATGTACCAGCTATCTGGCTTGTATTCCGAAATTTGACCCCAGCGACGCATTTGCGTTAGGTACCAGATGGCATCTGAGTAGTATGGGTAAGTGGCGTTATGACGGAAGAACACATTGAAGTCAGGGATGTCACGCTTATCACCTTTTTCATATTCAAACGTACCGGTCATGGAGTTTGCGATCACGTCGTAATCCGCGCCCACATAATTTGACTGGGATAGAATTTTTACTGCTTCAGGACGGTTGGCATTGTTTTTATCATCTAACCACTTGGCTGCACGAATCATTCCCTTCACAACCGCAATGTGGGTTTCTGGGTACTTATCAGCCCATGCTTTTGATACACCAAATACTTTTTCCGGGTTGTTTTTCCAGATCTCGTAATCCGTAATCACAGGCACACCAATGCCTTTAAATACGGCTTGCTGATTCCAAGGTTCACCCACACAGTAACCATCAATGGTGCCCGCTTCCATGGTCGATGGCATTTGCGGTGGCGGTGTCACAGACAGCAGTGCATCGGCTTTAAGTGTACCGGATGTATCGCCTTTCTCTGGCGCATAAAAGCCTGGGCTAATGCCACCGGCTGCTAGCCAATAACGTAGCTCATAGTTGTGGGTAGACACAGGAAAAACCATGCCCATTTTAAACGGCTTACCTTCGTCCTTGTATTGTTCAATAACTGGCTTTAGGTAATCGGCTTTAATAGGATGAACAGGTTTACCGTTTTCATGCGGTATGTGTTTTTTCATTTCACTCCACACATTATTAGAAACCGTAATACCATTACCGTTTAAGTCCATGGAGAACGCCGTAATAATATGCGCCTGCGTACCAAAGCCAATAGTCGCACCTAATGGCTGACCCGCCAGCATATGCGCACCATCAAGCTCGCCGGTGATCACGCGGTCAAGTAAGACTTTCCAGTTGGCTTGCGCTTCTAACTCAACAAATAAACCTTCGTCTTCAAAAAATCCTTTTTCTGCTGCAATGGCCAGTGGAGCCATGTCGGTTAACTTAATAAAACCAAATTTTAAATCTTCTTTTTCCGGTTCACCTGCAAAGGCAGAAGCACTTAATACACTGGCAGCAAAACCGGCGCCGATGGCCGCCTGTTTTAACGTGCGTTTAATGGCTTGGGATAACGTCATTGTGTTTTCCTTTTAAGTTTGAGCTTTCAATTTTTTAAATTTCTAACTTGTTATCTCAAGCTTTGTGCCAAAAGCGCATTTATTCTTTTTAAAATTAAAACTTTTTTTTAATCCATGGCTTTTTCATTATTACGGTGCAGAATTTACCTCAATAAAAGCGAAACGCACTAACTTGGTGTGAAAATCCGCCATCATTCCAGCTTCAAATCTCAAAAACACAACGCTCAACTCACACCCTCTCCCCCTTATTTTATTGACCATTCAGACAGGTAAGTCACTTAGCGACCCATTTTGGAACACAATCCATCTATCCACCTCACCAAATAAGTGCACATTGTTTTCTGCCTGCTACCCGCCGCTGATAGTCCAAATTCGTATTTGGCAGCCATGAACTTAAACCTTATACTGTATAAACATACAGTATAAGGTGATTTATGAAGCTAATCCTCTACAGCCATGCTCTGCAAGCTGGGTTTCCAAGCCCTGCCGACGACTACAAAGAAACGGCCCTAAGCTTGGATGAGCATCTCATACAGCACCCTGCCGCGACGTATTTAGCCCGTGCTTGTGGCGACTCAATGGAAGGTGTCGGCATCTTTGATCGAGATCTATTAATTATTGATCGCTCTTTAGAGCCCAGAAATGGTGATGTGGTCGTGGCCGCGATTGATGGCGAACTCACCTGCAAACTGCTGGACACACAAAATCAAGTACTCAAGGCCGCCAATCCCAAATATCAGCCGATTCCCATCAGTGACGAGGCAGAGCTTTTAATAGAAGGGGTCATCATGGCGTCTGTTCGATATCACAGGCACCCCATATGCTCGCCATAGTTGATTGCAATAGTTGCTATGCCTCATGCGAGCAAATATTCCGCCCTGACCTGCGTGCAAAGCCTGTGGTGGTGCTATCCAATAACGACGGTTTTATTGTGGCCCGCTCAAAAGAAGCCAAGGCACTGGGTATCCAAGATCTGCAACCCTTCTTTAAGATTGAGGCGCTTCTAAAACAGCATGAGGTTGCGGTATTCAGCTCTAACTATGCTTTATATGGGGACATATCCCATCGCGTCATGACCATACTGCATGACTTCTCCCCGAGCGTTGAGGTTTACAGCATCGATGAAATGTTTCTTGATTTCACAGGCATGCACTGGGACTTAAACCATTACGCTCAGCACATCAAAAATCGCTTATGGAAAGAAGTTCGCATGCCAGTGGGGGTGGGCATTGCCCCATCCAAGACCTTGAGTAAATTGGCCAATCGTGCGGCCAAGAAAATCCCTCGTTGCAACGGCGTATGTGTATTAGACACACCGCAAAAGTGGCAGTGGTTACAAAAGCGCACCAAGGTAACGGATATATGGGGGATCGGTTCACGGATTGGGCGACGCCTTGCTGAAGTGGGCATTTTCAGCGCCTATGAGTTAGCACACGCTAACGCGAAAACCGTACGCAAGCGAACCAATGTCAATATTGAACGTACCATCGAAGAGCTTAACGGGCGCCCTTGCTTTGACATCGAAGCTCAGCCTCCGGCTAAGCAACAAATTTACGCCACCCGCTCTTTTGGGCAAAAGCTCACATCCTTAGAGCCCATAGAACAAGCCATATCGGTATACGCTGCGCGCGCGGCAGAAAAGCTCAGGCAACAAGACAGCCTGGCGCAAACCATTCACGTGTTTTTACATACATCGCCCTTTGAGCCTAACTATGTGAGCCACAGCACAACCGCTCAGCTGCCTTACGCTACGAATGATGCCCGCGTCATTGGCAAGCTGGCCAGACAATGCATCCGCCAGCTGTATGCACCTGGCAATCGCTACTTAAAAGCTGGTATCGGCCTTATTCAGCTGTGCAGTGTGCATTATCAGCAATGTGACTTATTTCATCCAGGCCAGGCCCATCAGGCATCACAACTCATGGAGACTATGGACAAGGTCAATCAAGGCCATGGTCAGGGTACCCTTTATCTGGCCTCACAAGGGGTGCATAAAAAATGGGCCATGCGCCAGCAGTACACATCGCCGGCCTATACCACCCGCTGGCCGGATTTGCCGTTAATCCGTGTTTAACGTGTTTTGCAGTACAAATTCGCAAGGGCCTACTTTATAATCCGGCGCATAATTTTATAGAGAGCCACCCATGAATCCGAACCTTGCCTTACTGCAGCCTTATCCCTTTGAGAAACTGAATAAGCTCAAAACCGAAGCCAAGGTAACCACCGATTTACCACACATTGCGCTTTCTATTGGCGAGCCAAAACACCAAAGCCCTGAGTTTGTCCTCAAGGCCATGGCCGATAATCTAGATAAGTTGGCCAACTACCCGACCACCAAGGGCATTCCTGAATTGCGCCAAGCCATTAGCCAGTGGGCATGTAAACGCTTTGCTCTTAATGGGCTGGACAGCGATACCCAAATTTTACCGGTTAACGGCACCCGCGAAGCCATCTTTGCCTTTACACAAGCCGTGGTAGCAGCCAAGCCCGACGCATTAGTGGTCAGCCCTAATCCGTTTTATCAAATCTACGAAGGTGCCGCATACCTTGCGGGTGCCAAACCCCACTACCTTCCATGCTTAGAAGAGAATGGTTTCAACCCAGACTTCGACGCGGTACCAGAAAGCGTTTGGCAAAATACACAAATTTTATTTATTTGCAGCCCAGGCAACCCAACTGGCGCCGTCATTCAATTAGACGAACTAAAAAAACTCATCGCGCTATCTGATCAATATGATTTCATTATTGCCAGTGACGAATGTTATAGCGAAATTTACATCGACAGCGTCGATGCACCTGTTGGCCTGTTACAGGCTTGCGCCGAATTAGGCCGCGATGATTATAAGAACTGCGTGGTATTTCATAGTTTAAGTAAACGTTCTAACTTACCCGGTTTACGCAGCGGTTTTGTGGCCGGTGATGCCGATGTTTTAGGCCCATTTTTCCAGTACCGCACCTATCACGGGTGCGCCATGAGCTTACCGAACCAGGTCGCCAGTATTGCCGCCTGGGGTGACGAAGAGCACGTAAAAGAAAACCGTCGTCTGTATACGCAGAAATTCAATGCGGTGCTGGATATTTTATCTCCAGTTATGAATGTGCAGCAAAGTGATGCCAGTTTTTACCTATGGGCACAAACGCCGATTAATGAAGAGGTATTTGCCCAGCGCTTATTTGCCGAACAGCAGGTAACCGTATTACCGGGCAGTTATTTATCCCGCACCATCGATGGTATTAATCCGGGTGAAAATCGCATCCGTATGGCCTTGGTGGCCGAAGTAGACGAATGTATTGAAGCGGCTAAACGCATTCGCGCATTGGTCGAATCCCTCTAAATAGCATGGACGATGGCACGTTAACCCTATACGGCTATTTGGACACAACTTTACAAGGCATCAATGCCTTGTAAAGTCTCATTGCTTGCCGAGCAAAGCACTTCTATAGTTAATTAAATGACCACACCTGCATGCCATTTAAACTCTCGATTAAAGGCTTAACTCTGAATGACACGCTACTCATATGCTTGGCTGATGTATTTATGCCTAATGTGCTTATGTGCCGTGCCCTCCCATGCAAACGCTCTACCTGTTATCGACCTTTCGCAGCATTCATCGGGTCAACACACGAAAGATAACTACCTATTCACTCGGCACTACAACGAGACCACACCGCTTGCGCAAGTATTGGCAGAGAACCTATGACAAATACCCGAGCCTGGCGTCACCAATCGCGGGTTTTCGGACAACTCATCATGGATGGCGTTTGCCCTAAGTAACCCAACCAAACAGGACATGAGTCTGGTATTAGAGTATGTCGATGCATCCGCTCAAACTATCGATGTCTATTACCGGGAGTTAAAAAGCCAAGCTGAATTTAGCCACATTCACTACGGCTTCGATTTACCGGTCAGCACGCGATCCATATCTTTTTATCGCCCCGCCTTCGTCCTTGAGTTGCCAAAAGAAAAAACCTACGAAGTGTATATCCGTATTTTTCAGGGCAATGAAATGACCATGCATTGTTTTACCAGTTTCCGTATTTGGCAAGAGCATGACTTTTATCGATATGGCCACATAGAAATGTTGTCACTGATCATCTTACTTTGCCTAGAAGTCTTTATGGGTATAGCCGCTGTGGCTATTTTCTATTCAACAAAAGATAAATTATTTTTATTCTATGCATTATTTGTTTTTTCTGCGGCGGGATTATTTGCAGGGTTAAGTGGGTTATGGGGCTATTTTATTATGCCCAACCACTATGAAACATGGATGGTCGTGATCAAAATCAATCTGTGCCAAATCATGTCATTATTATTTATAAGGCGTTTCTTAAGCCTCAAACAGTATTCGAAAAACCTTGATCGGAGCATATTAACACTGGCAGGCCTAGGTGCACTGGGTGTGGTGACTAATCTAAGCGGTCATCCCGACATATCACGCATGACCGCTGATTTTATTGCCATGTTTTATGTATTCTTAATCCCTTTGGGCTTGTACGCACACAAAAAAGGAGTCCAAAGTGCTCTGTTATTCACCATAAGCTGGGTCATATTTATTGTCGGCATGGTACTCGCCTCCATGCGCTTAAGTGGCCTGATAGCCGATACATACGTAACTCAGTGGATGATCTACATTGGTGGTTTCATTGAAATTCTATTATTAGCCAGCATCATGGTGCTGCGCCTTCATAACATGGAAAAAGAAAAAACCATGATACAAGAGCAATTGGATATTGCCTTGGCGGATGCACAAGAAAATAACAAAATCAAAGACACATTTTTAGGCGTGTTCAGTCATGAATTAAGAACACCACTCAATGGCATTTTAGGCAGTTTACAATTATTAGGCTTTTCATCCCTGAGCCGCGATCAAGAAAGGCAAAAAGACACCGCATATCGCTCTGCAAAACACTTACTGCGCATGGTTGAAAATATACTTACGTTTTCAGAACTCACGTCAAGAAAAGCACGCAGCACTGTGCATAATGTCAACATTGATACGAACATTAAAAGCATACTCAATAGCTTTCAGCGAAGTGCCCAGTCAAAAAATTTAACACTGCAATTCAACATTCATCCTAATGTGCCAGCAACATTAAAATTGGACTGGCCCAACATCCAAAAGATTCTTACCTACTGGCTAGACAATGCCATTAAATTTAGCCATCAAGGCATCATCAGCATTAATGTGGATTGTCAAAAGATAGAAAATAGCAACTTTAATATGCGTTTTAAGGTGAAGGATCAAGGCCCAGGCATGCAACCAAACACCGTGCAACAAATACAAAAAGGGTTTGATCAAAACAATATCAACGCCATAAAAAACATAGAGGGCTTGGGTTTAGGACTGGCCAACAGTATTCAAATAGCTGCATTAATCAATGCGAACTGTGAAGTCTTATCGTCGACAAAAGGCACCCAATACACACTGGATGTGATAGCCCATAAAGGCGATATACCACAGGCGAATGAAAACATAGATAAATGTAATAACCAACGGGTATTGGCTGTGGATGATAATCCAATCAACCTTATGGTATTAACTCAAATACTGATTAACAATGGCCTAGAAGTAGATCAAGCCAAGGACGGTATCGACGCTGTAGAGATGGCTAAACAAACAAAATATAAAACGATTTTTATGGACTGCCAAATGCCAAGAATGGATGGTTATGAAGCCACTCGCTGCATACGCGAAAATGAAAATTTAAATTCAAACACACCTATTATTGCGGTAACCGCCAACGCCTACGACAGTGATCGTGAACATTGCTTATATGTGGGCATGAATGACTTTATCAGTAAGCCAATTGATCAACAAAGAGTCATGGACGCTTATAAACGCTGGCACTAAATACGATCTTGGCCAGTGATGGGGTCAGGCATATTTATCAGTTTAATCAATACTTTTTCTAACGCATCTATGGCAACTGGCTTAGCAATGAACTCATCCATACCTGCGTCTAAACATGCCGCTCTATCTTGTTCGGATGCATTGGCGGTTACCGCAATAATTTTCCCCTGATAGCCAATATTACGAATGGCTATGGCAGCTTCAATACCACTCATGCCCGGCATTCTCATATCCATCAACACCATGGATGTTTGCATGTTTTTTTCAATGAATGCCAGAGCCTCCTCGCCACTATTAACGGCCACGACATTAAGCGCCCCCAAATCCATTAGCATGGCATCAAGCACCATGCAATTCATGGGCATATCATCCACCACTAAAAACGCACAGGTTTGAAATAAATGACGCTCTGATGTGTCTTGTTCATCGGCAGGGTTTACGACGAGGTCTTGAACGTGTCTACCGGGTAAAATGATTGAAAAGCAGCTGCCTTCACCGGCAGTACTTTGCACCTGAATATCACCCGACATCTGCTTAACAATGCCCATTGAAATAGCCAAGCCCAACCCTGTGCCCTCCATGTTCACCGCCGAGTCATTGGCTACCTGAGTAAAGCGAGTAAATAAACGATTGACGTCCTCTTCTTTCATGCCAATACCCGTATCACGAACGGCAATAATAATATGATTGTCATGATTCACATCTAATGAAACCTGGATATGACCTTGGCTAGTGAACTTAATGCTGTTGGATAACAGATTCATAATCACTTGTGCCAAGCGGTTTTCATCGCCGTGAATATAAATAGGCCGCTTCGGTAAACTCAGTGTCATGGTCACACCGGGCTTCAACCTTGGCTGCATCATACGAGTCAAATCCGTTAGCTGTTGATCAAGCGCATAGTCTTTTTCAATGAGGTTCAGTTGATTTGCTTCTAGTTTACTGAAATCGAGTATGTCATTAATCAGCACCAGTTATAAATTGGCAGCAATGGAGATGTCTTTGACTTGCTCTTGATGTTTCTGAGGTAATTGGGCGCGCGTTAAAAGCTGTGAGTTACCAATGACACTATTCAATGGTGTGCGTAATTCATGGCTCATGGTAGACAAAAACATGGATTTACTGAGCATGGCGGATTCCGCTTAACGCTTTAACTCACTGATTGTTTCTATCCGTGCTTGTTTATTTTTTATTTCTTTATTTAACGCGGATAAATGCGCGGATGCTAGCTTTGTCACGCCAAGGGTCGAAATCATCACAATAATAATGCTGGCCAATATAAAAACGGCTCGGGCAAAGTGTCCAGTCTCAGGAGCGATAATTGACTCAGGCAACCAACCCTTTGTTAGAGCCAATATATTCAATGCAAACAAGGCCAGCGTGAGAACAACCATCAACCCTAAACGCTTTCCAGAAAAAAGCAGTGCCATCAAAGTAAAAGGGACAACCCATAGCACACTGGTAGGGCCAAAAACCGAGGCATTAATGAAATCCAAATAAAACATCATGATGGTGGTCATGCATACCACATAACTGGAGACCGAAATCAGCTGCTTGGCATAACGGATTAGCACGGTGACCAATAACAATGAGCAGGCCAATACAAGCGTACCAAGCCTACGCAAAGGCACACTGCCCTCGACTAACATTAAGCCCACTATAATAATAAGCGCAATGCTCCCTACACTGCTTGAAAACACCCACACAACTTTGGCACGAAACGCATCCTCACTGTTTAAAAAGTGATTCGGTATTAGCTTGGTAAAAATGCGATCCATGATGGACTGAGTGGTTTTAATAGGTCCCCCTAAGTAAGCCATTACACCCTTGCGTATAGACAGTTTAGTTTATATTCATTTTTTTGAAGTTAACCGCTCTAAATGACCAAGCTCACTAAGAAACTGGAGGGATTCGAACGAGCCTAAGGGGTGTAATGCCTAAGTTGGGGCTGAATCTGTCATGTAAGTATGCTTTAATGCCGCCTTTTATTTTACGCGACTCCCATCATGAAGATTTACGGCATCAAAAACTGTGACACCATGAAAAAGGCTCTTAAATGGCTTGATGCCCAAAGCCAAGCCTATGAGTTTCACGACTACAAAAAAGCAGGCTTAAGCCCTGAACTTGCAGATGAGTTCATCGCCAATATCCCTTTGGATACCCTCATCAATAAACGTGGCACCACCTATCGCCAGCTAGACGATGCCACCAAGGCTCAGATTAGCGAGCAAGACGCCGCCACGGCAAAGCAAGTCATGTTAGACAACCCCTCTATTATTAAGCGCCCAGTGCTTGAGAAAGACGGCGAATATCTACTGGGCTTTAAAGCTGAGCAATACCAAGAATTTGTATAATCCCCTTTATTAGAAACAGCCCATAGGAATAGAAACATGGCATTAGCATTTGCACTGGGTGTAGGCACCCAAAATACAAAAAACGAATGGCTAGAAGTGTTTTATCAAAAGCCCGTTTTCCAACCAGCAGCCGAACTAGTAGACGCCGCCAAAGCCGCGGGTTACACAAGTGGCAACCAAGCCATTGAACTGGACAGCGCTAAACTGGCTGCATTAGCTGAAGCATTACCAGCAGAACAAGCATCATTGGCAAAAACCCTTAGCACCAGCAAGCGCCCAACCGTGCTTGTGGTATTAGAGTCTGACGAACAAGCCACCAGCACACCTGAGGTATATTTAAAGCTGCAATTGATCTCTCATCGTATGGTGAAGCCACACGGTATTAACCTAGCAGGTATCTTTGGTTTATTGCCAAACGTGGCTTGGACCAACAAAGGCGCCATCGACCTTGCCGAATTGGCCGATGCACAGCTACAGGCTCGTCTAGACGGCGAATTACTTGAAGTCATCAGCGTGGATAAATTCCCTAAAATGACCGACTACGTCGTACCAAGCGGCGTGCGTATCGCCGATACCTCTCGTGTGCGTTTAGGCGCTTACGTAGGTGAAGGTACCACCATCATGCATGAAGGTTTCATCAACTTTAATGCCGGTACTGCGGGCACGTCTATGATTGAAGGCCGTATCTCTGCTGGTGTATTTGTAGGCGAAGGTTCTGACCTTGGCGGCGGCTGCTCTACCATGGGTACACTGTCAGGTGGCGGCAACATCATTATCTCTGTAGGTGAGAATTCCCTGATCGGCGCCAACGCCGGTATTGGTATTCCGTTAGGTGACCGTTGTACCGTTGAGTCTGGTTTATACATCACTGCCGGCACCAAGGTGCAGGTACTAGACGACCAGAAACAAGTGGTTGAAGTGGTTAAAGCACGTGACCTTGCAAGCAAGCCGGATCTTCTATTCCGTCGTGATTCAATCAGCGGCGCGGTACAATGTGTGACAAATAAAACCGCCATTGAACTGAACCACGAACTACACGCGAACAACTAATTCACTCAGAATTCGTTTATCGCTTACTTAAAAAGGGCCATGAGAGATCATGGCCCTTTTTAGGTTTTAAGGCTTAAAGACGCAATTCATCATGTGGCTTTAGGACAAATACGCCAACCCACACAAAACCAATAAAAAAATCTAAGTGCCGAGCATTATATAACCAAAAGCTCTTAGAATAAGAAATGTGACCTGCTTGGCACTTTTTTTAGGCAAAAATACGCCGACTATCCCGCCCCTGTCATTATTAGCGCACCAAAAAATAGCCATATTCTGAAGTTTCCTTCGCTTTTTACCAGCAATTTAAATGGCCAAAAATCACCCCGTGTTCCTAAAATCATACTCTGGGCCTAGAATTCATTTATCCCTATATAAATAGAATCATAAAGGAACCCACCCTATGGAACAGGACATTCTCGATAAACCTTTTCTGCCGCTAGACCGACTCAGGATCCTTAAATATTTCAGCGTTTATAGTGCCGTCATCACTGGCGTACTGATGGGGTTATTTTTTGCCGATATCGACTTAGATTTTCTTGGGGTGCTCAACCCAAAACTCTATCCAATGGTGCTGTCATTTCACGCGGTGATGACCATTGTTTTTATGGTGCTGGCATTCAGCGTTGGCCAGGCTCATTACGATCACCTCATTGCTTTTTTCCTCATCGACATCACGTTGGTAGCCGGTTTGATCTATTCCAGCGGCACAGGCACCACCCTCAGTTACTTGATGATCATTAATATTGCCGTGGGCAATGCATTAGTCAGTGGGCAAAAAGGCTTTTTATTAAGTGCCTGGGCAACCATTTGTTTGGTGTTCATCGAGTATCAGTTTCAAGTAAACGGGTTAGAATCGAACTTTGTTAACGCGGGCACCTTAGGCTTTATTTTCTTCATCAGCGCATTAATTATTCAAGCTTTGGTCAAGCGTTTGCACTTATCGGTAGATATCAACCGAGTGCAAGCCGACAGCCTGTTAAGTATGGAGCAGCTTACCAAGTTAGTACTTAAACGACTGGATACGGGTGTGGTGGTCATCGATGATCACGATAATATTATCTTTCAAAATAGCTCAGCCCAACGATTATTGGGTTACCCAGGTCCAATCCGCTCTTTGCCTGATAAATTACAAGCGAGCCTCAATGAGTTTCGTAAATTCCCTAAATACAAACCCGGTACCTTTAAGGCCGGCCCCACCACCGCAAAAGTACAGCCGATGTTTGCCCCACTGATGCCCGGAACCGACCGAGGCACCGTGATCTTTATTGAAGACACCAATGTGGTTTACCAGCAAGCTCAGCGTTTAAAACAAGTGTCACTGGGTAAATTAGCCGCGGGCATCGTACGTGAAATCAAAGAGCCCATGAAAGGCATTTATCGCATTGCCAAGGACGTCTCAACTGAACAAGTGGCCGCAGGCAATAAAGAACGTCACTTACAAATTAAGCAGCATAGTCAGCATATAGAGCGCATTATCAATAACGTGCAAAACTTAAGTAACAGCAAGGCAACAGAGTATGAAAAAATCAGTTTAGGCGACTGGATTGTCAAGCTGGTGCGCCAACTTGAACACACCACATTAAAAAACGTAAACGTGCAGTTAAAAGTCAGCCGTACTGCCGTGAATGTCTGTGTTGACCATACTCAAATTCAACAAGCCATCACCAACGTACTGGAAAACGCCGCCTACTTTGCTAAACAAAAAAGCGCTGACTTTGCTCGAGTGGCCATTCTGGTTGGCCATAACAAGGTCAGCAAACAGGCCATCATTGAGATTCAAGACAACGGTTATGGCGTAGGACTAGATGACCTTGATCATATTTTTGAGCCGTTTTATACCTCAGAAACGAGCCAATCAGGGCTGGGGTTATACATCGCCAAACAGTTTTGTGAAATGAATATGGCAAGACTCGATTATGTGGCCTCACAAGAAGGGGCACGATTTAGAGTCACCTTTGCAACCGTAGAACAAGTCATGCGTCAGCTGGAAAAACGTGAAGACTACGCCTTACGCGATAAAGCCAAACAAGCCATCGCTGTTTGATATGCGCAGTTTAATTACGCCCCTTGTAACAGGGTATTGGTCCAGTGAACGCTACCTTGAAAAGCGGACACTGAAACAACCAGCCACTGCAAACCGGCCTCGTCACTGCGAGGTCTTTGTTGCGTTTGATGACCCTTATAGCTACCTATTATTACAACAGCTTAATCACATTCAACGGGACTTCGACTTAGACCTAGACATCCATCTGGTGCATCATCGTCAACACGATATGTTTCCTGAGGAAACCATGTGGTCTAAATGGGCTATTGAGGATGCCGCTCATCTTGCACGGCTTTATCAATTGTATTTACCGCCTTATTACCCCAAGCAAAATAATATTCGTCTGGCACAAGCTTATTGGGCAGAACAACCACCCCACAATGTCATGGACGCACTGGCACGCTTTGAACAGGTTTGGCTAGATAAAAGCATGCCACTTTCAAATTACTCCGCGCAGAGCATGCTAAGAGCTAATGAAAAACGCTTATATAAACTCGGTCATTACCTTGCGGCTACCGTATACTTTGCAGGGCAGTGGTATTGGGGGCTTGATCGTTTAGATCACCTAGAGCAGCGCCTATTAACCCTAGGCTTTAATCAGACGGACTACCCTCACCTCAAATACAAACGTACTTGGGACACCTTTTGCGGCCAAGCCGGAAATATTATTCGCGATAAAAACACACCGATTGAACTGTTTTTTTCCATGCGCAGCCCCTATAGCCACCTGGCTTTGAGTCGCTGCCATCAACTGGCGCAACATTATGGCGTACCGTTAAACGTAAAGCCGGTTTTACCCATGTTAATGCGCGACCTTAAAGTGCCTAAAAATAAAACCCGCTATATCTACTTTGATGCTCTACGTGAAGGTAAAAAGCTCAAAATCCCTTACGGTAAAGTGGCGGACCCACTGGGCAAGGGGGTTGAAAACACTTATGCCATTTGGCATTGGGCTGAGCAACAAGGTAAGGGCAACGCCTTTTTGCTGGCCATTTCACACTTAGTGAATGCAAAAGGCGTGAGCGCGAACTTTCACCTAGGCCTTAAGCAAGCCTGCCAGCAAGTGGGGCTCAATTGGCGACAAGCCAAGGCCGCACTGAATTCTAATCGATGGCGTACCTTAGTGGATGACAATTTAAATGAATTATATGCAAGAGGGTTATGGGGCGTTCCGAGCATAAGTTATAAAGACACTCATGTATGGGGGCAAGATCGCATCTGGTGCATCGAAGCCGCCATGTTAGCGCCCTATCAAAAAACCAGTGGGCTAGAGCAAGCTGACTTATGCAACCCTTGATAGCAAAAAATAATTCAACGGGTTATATCTCATGACTAAATCTAAAAAACCTTGTAATTCAAACACTTGAAAAAATTGGGATAAATAAAACATGGCGCTTGTGATAACGGATGCATAAGGCAGCGCAACCCATCACATTTTCATCGACTAAAATAAGGCATAGTCACGCTTTCGCTTTGCCCTAGGCTCACATTTAAAAGGATTTGTGCATGTTTATATCCAACCTGATTCCCGGCGAGCCCGTCTTAAGTTGGTTACTGGTGATCATCGCTGCCAACCTCATTTTGTATTTTATTCGTCACAGCGCTCATCAATTATTCGACAGCCTCACCTTACTGGTGGTACAAAACCTAAAAATGCTTAGCCATGCATTGGTGACCACTGCACGCCACATGAACCAACGTAACCGTGAAGTGCTTCTTGAACATGGCAAACAACAAGCCGAACGTGAGCTGGAGCGTCAGTTTATTCGCCTAGGCACATTGGTCGAAAAAGACCTAGGTCGTTACCCCACTATTCAGCGCAATATTGAACAAAACATTTCACACATGGAAGACAAGCTCTCCCAAACATCTGAAGTGCCCGCGCCATTACCTGAATGGACAGAAGCGGTGGAATCCATTACTCGTTTAAAAGACACCACCAAAAATGACGCCGTGGTGGGAAAACTGCTGCAAGCCATTTACGAAGCATTCCATAAACAGCAAGGGGATGTATTAGGAACCTATCGAAAAGACATCGAAAAACGTCACAACATATTAAAAGCCGCCATGGGACACTGGCGCCACCTGTTACATAAAATTGAACATCTGCACGATCAATGGCAAAACCTAAACGAACAAAGCAAAAAAGTCGACTTACAAGTAGACCGCTTTGAAAACATGGTGCAAGGCACCGATAAAGCCGAACGCTTATTAAAAGCCAGCAATACTACGCAGTTTGTTATTTCTGTCATTGTCATGACCATCGCAGGCTTTGGTGCTTTTGTAAATTACAACTTAATCGCCCTTCCCATGTCAGAACTCATGCCCGCCACCAGTCAGGTGGCCGGTTATGATGTTGCCGATATCGGCGCTGGCGTCATCATCATGTTAGAGCTCACCGTGGGTCTCTTTTTTATTGAAGCCATTGGCATTACCCGTTTATTTCCGGTGATTCATTTCATGGAAGATAAAAAACGCATTATTTTCGCCTGGATCTGCATCATCTTTTTATTAGCACTTTGCAGTGTTGAAGCGGGTCTTGCTTACATGCGTGAAGCCATGGTGGCAGACAAAGCCCTCTTAACCAGTTTTTTAGTGGGCGGTGAAGAAGCCGCTAGCGCATCCGCCAGTGCGCAACACAGTAATATCCCCATGATTGGGCAAATGGTATTGGGCTTTGTATTGCCGCTTATTTTAATGTTTGTGGCCATTCCGTTTGAATCCTTTATTCATACTGGCCGTCATGTATTGGGCAACATGGTGGTTCATCTTTGTATTTTTGCCAGTACCCTTGCCCGTAGCTTATCTATTTTTATGAAGCAGTTTAATAACAGCTTAAAGCACATTTACGATATTTTATGTTTCGCCCCACTTTGGGTAGAGCACATGATAGAAAGCAAACCGGCTTCAACAAAAACAGTGCAAGCGCAAATTGACAACCAAGCCGCGCTTGCGTCTGATGAACAAACCAAGCAACTCACCAGCGACACATCCAAAACGCAAAAAGGAGCCTAGCATGATCCAATTTATTAAAATCATTAGCATGCTGGGTATCATCTTCATGCTTGGTGCGTGTACCCAACAAAAGCCCACCACGGGCTTATATTTATTATTGGATACCTCTGGCACCTATACAAAAGAGTTAAAAAAAGCGCAGCAAATTATTCACTATTACTTGGCCCAACTGGAGCCCGGCGACAGCTTTGCCGTGGCCCGTATTGATAGCGGCAGNTTNTCNGAAACCGACATCATTGCAAAAGTCACCTTTGATCATCGCCCTAGTCGCGCTAACGAGCAAAAGCGCGTATTCAGCGCCACTATTTCTAAGTTCATTGAGACAGTACAAAGCAGTGCCTATACCGACATCAGTGGTGGGCTGTTATTAGCAAAAGAATACTTAAACGAAATCAACCCAGATAAAAAATACATACTCGTATTTTCAGACATGCAAGAAGAGTTGCCTAAAGGCTACAAACGGGATTTTGAATTAAACCTGCCCGGTGTTGAAGTGCTCGCCCTGAACGTCACAAAATTACGCAGCGACAACCAAGACCCAACCCAATACATGCATCGCCTAAAAAACTGGCAACAGCGTATTGAGCAAAGCGGTGGAATATGGCGCATGATTAACGACCTAGAGCGTGAAGAATCGTTAGCCCTTTAAGACGCTTTAAGCATCAAACATAAAAAAGGCCAGCATGTTAGCTGGCCTTTTTTTCGCATTCGAACAATCTTGTTTTATATGAGCATATTATTGGTTCGTTTTCTTTTTCATATACACCGCATGACTACCCGCCAGCACCATACGCAGCTCAATGTTTAACTTACGCACCAGGTTTTTACGCTCTTCATCGCTCATATCCAATGACATGACGCCCTGACTGAAAACCAGCATCACCATCATTTCGGCCACTTCGGGAATATTCGCTAAGGGTTGGCGGTCCATTTGATTTTTAGAACTTAAATCATCCGTTAGTTCTTCGGCAAAACGACGAGTTTCACGGGCAATGGACTCACGAAATTTTTTAGGGCCAGACACCATATCCGAATTTAATAACCGAATAAGGTTGGGGTAGTTTTCAACAAACTCCATGAAGGTTTCAATGGAGGTGCTGACCACCGAGCCTTTCACTTTTACGCGATGACGGGCTTGGCGCATGATTTGGCGCAGAATCAAACTCACTTGATCCACCAGAGCTAAGCCTAGATCTTCCATGTCCACAAAATGACGATAAAACGTAGCCGGTGCAATGCCTGCACAACGGGTCACTTCGCGTAAGCTTAACGCAGGAAACCCCTTATCTTTACTTAATTCTAATGCGGCATCAATAATGGATTGGCGAGTTCTTAATTTTTGTTCAGCACGGGTGCTCATGGGCTTAACCTTCTAGTAATGCGCTATTGTAACCAGATCGCAATAAAGCGCAAAAGCTTGTTGATGCGTTCATTCACCAGTAGTTGCGGGTTCCTACATATTTTAAATAAAACCAGAAACCGTACGAGGCCGCACCTGCGGCCGAATCACATCACCCTACTCGCCTATACCAAAACCTTTTTCTGACTCACCCGCAGGTGCGGGTTCCTGCACACTTCCCTAGCTGGGCCAATGCTTTGAAAAATCCTTCTATAGAGCCCAAAACCCGCCTATGGTAAGATGCGGCCCTTTATTTAGCGGCTTATTTTCATGTCCAACCCCCTGTCTAATATTCGCATCGTTATGGTGAACACCTTTCACCCAGGGAACATCGGTGCCGCTGCGCGCGCCATCAAAACCATGGGGTTAAGCGACCTAGTATTGGTCTCACCGCTGGAATACCCATCGGACCACGCCACCTCCATGGCCGCTGGCGCCACTGACGTGCTTGAGAGCGCCACCGTGGTGGAAACCCTAGAACAGGCCATCAGTGACTGTCAGCTCGTCATCGCCACCAGCGCCCGCTCTCGCAGCCACCCTTGGCCCATCAAAGAAGCTCGCGAAATGGCACCACAAATCTTAGATGAAGCCAGTAAAGGCAAGGTCGCTATACTGTTTGGACCAGAGCGCATGGGGCTGCATAATGAGCACCTGCGCCAAGCTCATTTTCATATGGATATACCCGGCAACCCAGACTACCCCGTACTGAACGTTGCATCGGCGGTACAACTGGTATGCTATGAATGCTTCATGAGCAGCCGTGAAACATACACCAAGCACGATAAAGAATACCCACAAGTAAACGAATTAAACGGTTTTTATGAACACCTAGAAACCACACTGGATGACGCGGGCTTTTTAAACCAAGCCCACAAGGGCCAAGCCATGTTGCGCTTAAAGCGCTTATTTAACCGCGCCCGCCCAGAGAAAATCGAACTGAACATGTTACGCGGCATACTGGCCAGCGTGGACAAACTCATCCACAAATTAGATTCCAAATAAGAGACCAAGTATGAGCGACACACGCACACTGGCCCTAAGCAAAGCCCTCATTGAACAGCCATCGGTCACCCCTGAAGACGCTGAATGTCAGCAAATGATGGAAGACATTTTGGCCCCACTGGGCTTTAACTGTGAAACCATGCAGTTTGCTGAAGTGAAAAACCTATGGGCCCGTAAAGGCACCGAACAACCCCTTGTGTGTTTTGCTGGCCACACAGACGTCGTACCCACTGGCCCACACGCCGGTTGGACCTACCCGCCTTTTGAAGCCACCATTGTGGATGGCATGTTATATGGCCGTGGTGCCGCCGATATGAAAGGCTCCATCGCGGCGTTTTTAGCCGCCACCGAAAGCTTTGTTAAAAAACACCCAGACCACAAAGGCTCCATTGCGTATTTGATTACCGCCGATGAAGAAGGCCCTGCGGACAATGGCACAGTTAAAGTTATTGAAGCGCTAGAAGCCCGCAACGAAAAAATCGACATGTGCATTGTGGGCGAGCCATCCAGTACCAAAGAATGTGGCGATGTGATTAAAAACGGTCGTCGTGGCTCACTTGGCGCATGGATGACAGTAAAAGGCGTGCAAGGTCATGTGGCCTACCCACACCTAGCGAAAAATCCGATTCACCTTGTGGCCCCTGCCCTTGCNGAAATGNCCGCTGAAAAATGGGANGAAGGCAACGAGTTCTTCCCNGCNACCAGTTTTCAAATCAGNAACATGAACAGCGGCACCGGTGCCACCAANGTGATTCCNGGCACGGTTGAATTGATTTTTAACTTCCGTTTTTCAACCGAATTAACCCAAGACGATTTAAAACGTCGCACCCATGAAATCATGGACAAGTACGGCTTTGATTACGAGATTGAATGGAAACTCAGCGGCCACCCGTTCTTGACGGATCGTGGTTCATTGGTTGACGCTGCGGTGGATGCCATCAAAGAAGTGACGGACATCGACACCGAACTTTCCACCTCAGGTGGCACCAGTGACGGCCGTTTTATTGCCCCCACTGGCGCACAAGTGGTGGAACTTGGGCCGATCAACGCCACCATTCACCAAGTAAACGAGCACATCAGTGTGGCCGACTTAGATACCCTAAGCGCCATTTATGAACGCATCCTTGAAAAACTGCTTTTGGATTAACAATTGAGCCTTATGTTAACGTGCCCAGTTTGCCAAAGCCCCCTTGCGCGCCAAGATCGTCAATTACGCTGTGATAATAATCACAGCTACGATCAAGCCAAGCAGGGCTATTTTAATTTATTACTCAACACCGCCAAAAGCTCTAAACAGCCCGGTGATAACGCGGCCATGGTGCAAGCACGCAGCGCCTTTTTGAATGGCGGTCATTACCAAAGTATTTCTGACACCATTAATCAGCTGGCCATTGATCACTTGTTGCAAAATGCACAATCAACCAGCCAGATTTTAGATCTAGGTTGTGGTGAAGGCTATTACACGGAGCGTTTACACACCGCATTAAGTGATCATCAGATTACGCATGATTTTTATGGTTTAGATATCTCAAAAGACGCGGTTAAAAGTGCCTGTAAACGCAGCAAAGACATTAACTGGTTAGTGGCCAATGCCAACCATGCGCCGTTTAAAAAAAACAGCATGCACCTAATTATGAATGTGTTTAACCGCATCATGCCCAAGGCCCTTGCCCAGTTATGCCATGAAGAGGGTCGTGTGTTTATTGCCAGTGCCGGTGCTTATCATTTGCAGCAATTAAAAGAAGCCATCTACACCACGCCTAAATTTGTGGAGTTTGATGCCATTGCAGTAATGAACGATGATTTTAAACACGAGCACCGTCAAACCCTAGACTTCACCATGAGCCTGCCAGAAGACAGCACCAAACATCTGTTGGCCATGACGCCCCACACATGGCGCTCAAGCCCCGAGATTCAACAAGGCTTAATGGCGCAAGAACGTCTAGACTTACGGGTACAAATCAATTTAGATAGCTTTAGTTTGAAGCCCATCAGCGAGCGTATCTATGGTGTGCAGGACGAAGCGCAAAATGATAACAACGAGCAACCCGATATCTAAAACCCAGCGATAAACACAAGGAGTGTGCATGTTCATAGTGAGATGGCTAGGCAACCTTGCTCAAAATTACCAACGCTGCTTTGCCATCTTTGGTACGGGCTTGACCATCTTTATGATCGGTATTGGTTTGTTTTATCTCAGCGCCAAACACTATGATGCACAACCCTTATTAGCCGAGCTATTAACACTGATTGCCATCTTGTTATTTGCCATCGGCATTGGCACCGCGCTAGTGGGTTATTTAAGTTTGACTTACTATCGCTGGTACATATTTTTTAAAAAACGCAAAACAAGCCCACGTGACCAAAATGATCAACAATAAAAGATCATCACAATAAAACTTGTCCCGTAAAAGGTTTACCCATGCGCTACCCAGACATTGAAATTTACGTCAAAGACGTCACCTTCAAACAAATAGAAGACTGGCTAAAACTGCACTTTAAAGACGTAGAGCGTAAACACATCGAAACCAAAAAAAGCGAAGCGCGCAGCCACTGGTTAGTGGATGGCAGCGAAGTCATTGGCTTTGGTAATGCCATTGGCAAGTATTCCAGTATTTGGTTTAAACAAAATAACAGCCCATGGGACACGGATCTGGATTGTGCTCACGTGGCCTGTAAAGAATTAACCACTCAAGTGCGTTGTTCAAACAGCAGTTGGGAAGAAGGCCAAGGCCCAGAAAGCCAGTGGTGGCGTGTGGTGGATGGCGAAGAAGACATGCTCATTGAATGGCCCGAAGGTTAAGCACCCTGTTATTCACCCGCCGGTGCGGGTTCCTACAATTTAAGTTCAACCCATAAACTGTATGAGGGTGCACCGCGCCCGATATAAGCCCACTCTGATTCACCCGCAGGTGCGGGTTCCTACAATTTAGATTCAACCCATAAACTGTACGAGGGTGCACCCGCGCCCGATATAAACTCGCTCTGATTCACCCGCAGGTGCGGGTTCCTACAATTTAGGTTCAACCCATAAACTGTACGAGGGTGCACCCGCGCCCGACAAGCCCAAACTCACCTTCAACCCCCCGCGTTACCCCAATCACAAAACCTCTCAATTGTGTGCACTAATGCTGGGCGTGATCGGCCAAACCCTTTACAATCATTTGCTTAAATATAAATAAAGAAAAGGACATTTCATGATTTTCTCAATGAGCACCATACTGGCCGGTATCGCGCTGGTATTTGTACTGGTTGTACTGAAAAAAACCATCATCTTCGTACCACAAAACCGCGCTTGGTTAGTGGAGCGTTTTGGTAAATACCATAGCACCAAGATAGCCGGCCTTAATTTTATGATGCCGTTCATTGATCGCATCGCTGCGGACCGCAGTTTAAAAGAACAAGCCCAAGACGTGCCTAGCCAGGCCGTAATCACCAAAGACAACATCTCACTTGTGGTCGATGGCGTATTGTATTTGCGTGTAGTGAATCCATATGACGCCACTTACGGTGTGGACGACTACGCCTATGCGGTGACCCAGTTAGCACAAACCACCATGCGTTCGGCCATTGGTAAAATGGAACTAGACCGTACCTTTGAAGAACGTGAAGCGCTGAACGCCGACATCGTTGAATCCATTAACCAAGCCGCAGAGCCTTGGGGCATTCAGTTACTGCGTTATGAAATTAAAGATATTGTGCCGCCAAAATCGATTTTAGAATCCATGGAAGCGCAAATGAAAGCCGAGCGTGTTAAGCGTGCGCAAATTCTAGAATCCGAAGGTGACAAGCAAGCAGCCATCAACGTCGCCGAAGGTCAAAAAGCCTCCATGGTATTAGCCGCAGAAGCTGACAAAGCCGAACAAATTCTTCGCGCAGAAGGTGAGGCACAAGCCATTTTGGCCGTGGCCGATGCTCAAGCCAAAGCCCTTAAAACCGTCGGCGACGCGGCCAAAACGGAAGAAGGCCAAAAAGCGGTGCAACTTGACCTAGCTACCAAAGCCATTGAAGCACAACAAGCCATAGCGAAAGAATCGTCTATCATTCTATTGCCAAGCAATGACACAGGTGCAAGCTCTTTAGTGGCATCATCGATGGCCATCATTAACAAGATCAACGAACAGCAAAAAGGCTAATCATGGATTACATCGCACAAAACTTGTCACAAAGTTTAATCATTGCGGGCATCGCACTGTTAATCATCGAAGTGGCTATTTTAGGCTTTGCCACCTTTGTGCTGTTTTTTATGGGCTGCTCTATGGTCCTTACGGGCGTACTGATGTTAATAGGTGTGCTCGATGATACTTACATCACCGCCCTGTGGAGTAATGCCATTGTCACAGGTGCACTGGCAGCCTTACTTTGGAAGCCGTTAAAAAACAGCCAACAAAGCAGTGGCGAGAGCAAAGAAACGCCCACCACCATTGACCATCAATTTGTGCTCGAAGACGACTGCGACGGCAAAGGCCTCACACAGCATAAATATTCGGGGATTCAATGGAAGATAAAAAGCCAGCAACCCATTACCAAGGGAACCTTGGTTAAAGTAGTCAAAGCCGATGTTGGCGCGTTATGGGTTGAAGCGGTTTAAATCATCGTATTTGTTCGTGCTACCTACAAAAAACGGTCTCAATTGAGATCGTTTTTTATTCTGAACGGTCCACCAATAGCGGCGCTGTTTTCCAAGCCGCTAACCAACTAGAAAATTCACTGACCGGCATAGGTTTCGCGATACCATAACCTTGTGCCAGTGTTGCTCCTAGGGATAGTAATTGTTCTGCATGGTCTGGCGTTTCAACCCCCTCTGCAATCACTCTCAAATTGAAGACTTTTGCTAACTCAATAATGCCCTGAATAATTGCCCTATCATCCATATCTTTTAACATATCAATCACAAACGACTGATCAATTTTTAAATATTTTGCTGGTAGGCGTTTTAAGTATGTAAGCGATGAATACCCCGCACCAAAATCATCAATGGAGAACAACACTCCCATGGTCCCACAGGACTCAATCACTTTAGAGGCTTGGGTAATATCTTTAAGGGCACTGCTTTCAAGAATTTCTAAATGCAATGAGTTCGGTTTGAAATCGGGATATTGGCTAAGCATGTCAGCCAGTTCTGACGTAAATCGAGGGTGCTGCAAATGCATGGGACTAATATTCACACTAACAGGTATCTCAATACCGGCTGAACTCCAAGCGTGTAATTGGCGTAATGCCGCTTGAATCACCCAGCGCCCCAAATCCACTTCTAGAACATCGTTTTCAATAACAGGTAAAAAATAATACGGACTGAGCAACCCTCGTTCTGGGTGATGCCAGCGAATCAATGCTTCCACACCCACCACTCTATGGGTGATCAAATTGACTTGTGGTTGATAAAACAATTCAAATTCATTTTGCGTTAACGCCAGGCCAATGCGCTTGAGTTCTTCAGCATGTTGTTTAGTTGCCACGTCATGTTCAATATCAAACGTATGACGCTGATTTTTACCATGCTGCTTGGCAATATACATGGCTTGGTCTGCATGGCGCAGTAACTGGTCGGGTGGGCAATTATCAAACGGAAAATACGTCACACCAATACTGGCGGAAATAGAAAGCAACTTACCTTCCACTTCAAAAGTAGTAGAAATGGCATTTAATATACGATCAATAATCTCATCACTGTCACTGGGCGAGTCCAGGTCGTCAATCAATGCAATAAATTCATCCCCACCAAAACGCGACAGCGTATCACCACTTCGCATTTCGGCCTGAATATCTTTTGCCACCTGTTTGAGTAATGCATCCCCTACACTGTGACCATACTTATCATTGATTTCTTTAAAGTTATCTAAATCTATAAACGCCACTGCAACGGAGCGCTGACTGCGTAGACATCGGCTCATGGCCTGCTGCATTCGATCCGTGAGTAGGTTTCGATTAGGCAGTTCCGTTAATGAGTCATAATGAGCGGAAAGCTGTAACGCACTATTGGCATCTTCTAAATCTAAATTGATTTTTTCCAATTTACGTAAAACGTGTTTTTGTTCCGTAATATCTTGAAAAATACCCGCTAGGCGAATGGCTTTACCGTCTTTCATCTCCACCGTACAGGTGGTGCGCACATCAATTTTATTGCCCTTGGTGGTATAGGTTTCTAATTCCAGGTCATAACCGATGCCTTGGTTAATCGCTTTATCAAGGGCGTCGGAAATAATCACTTGGGATTCTGGCAAAAAGAAACCAACCCCCGCATCAACGGTTGGGTCAAACTTATCTGGCGAGGTTTCATGAATACGGTAAGTTTCATCGGTCCAAAATAATAACCCTGTTACTAAATTAAGTTCCCACCCACCTAACTTGGCCACTTCTTGAGATTCATTCAGTAATTGACTAGAAACAATTAGACGCTCTTCGTATTGCTTGCGCTCTGTGATGTCTAAATGCAGGCCAATCATTCGTTTAGGCTGCCCTGAGGCATCACGTTCAATGAGTTTTCCCGAAGCAAAGACCCACACATAATGACCTAACTTGTGCAGCATTCTGACTTCCACTTCGTAAACGTCTGTTTCACCGTTAAAGTGTTGTTGCAGTAATTGTTTGGCTTTTTCAAGGTCACTGGGGTGCAGGTTACTCGCCCAGGTTTCAAACTGAACAGAGTGAAGTTCATCAACGCTATAACCGATAATATCTGCCCAGCGTTCATTGAACGATAATTCACCGGTCAAAATCTGCCAATCCCAAATCCCCACACCGGTGGCTTTAATGATCAGCTCTAAACGCTCACGATCATCCTGGCGGCTGGGTGATGAGAGGGGCTTATTTTCCATGTTGTAACCATCTGGCCATACATACACCTCAAAGCAGATTAATCTTTAAAGAATAGACGACATACACTTCATTTTTACTCGCATATGGCTTTACCAGCTCATATAAATGACACACATCAATGATGCCATCAAGTTAAGTTTGACACTTTTATAGGCGATTAAGGCATAACAATTGAATGACCAAACCCAAAAAACCCCTCGCTACAGGGTAACGAGGGGTTTTCGATTTACAGGCTAAATACGGCTATTGCTTACTCAACAATCAATGCATTAATTAGCTTTTGGCCAATATCCGTATGGTGCTGCATGGTAGAGAATTGAGCGGTGAAGGCCTCAGGACCAAAGGCATACACAGGTACAGGGGCGGCAGTATGAGTGCCGTTACCCCAGGATACACTCTGCTTAGGTGCCACTTCACGGGCGATTAACGCACCGGTGTCTTCGTCGGCATAAACGTAAAAGTCAGAAAAATCATTGAACAAAGGAATGTTCGTGGCAGACAAGTACTTATGCTCTGGGTGTTGATCTTCAGCAGGTACATCATAACGTGCCGCAATGCGCTCGCCAGCAGGCGTATCGATATGAAAGTCTGCATGCATTACCTTGTTCACTTCCGTTACCCAATCAGCGGCCTGCGTATTGGAGAAGTCCCAATCACCGTTCATAGCGTCTAATACATCGTAATAAGAGTGGGTTTGCGCGTACAATTTATCTAAGGTATCCAACCCACCAAAGTTATATTGCGGCTTGTAATCCACCATGGCGCCATCACCATCGACCATGCCGTCACCGTTTAAACTAACCGCTTGTGGGATGTCGTGTTTATGATACGCAAAACCAAAACCACCGGTTTCATGATCCGCGGTGACCACCACGAGCGTGTCATCACGATCTTTGGCCCATTGATAGACCGCTTTCACGGCTTCATCGAATTTCAGCATTTCATGCAGTAACCAACCAGCATCATTAATGTGGCCTGCCCAATCGATTTGACCGCCTTCAACCATTAAGAAAAAACCGTCTTCATCTTTAGATAAAATATCCAAAGCTTTTTGTGTCATCTCAACCAATGACGGCTCATCTGCACACTTGGTACCGGCATCAATGGTGGCTAACTTTTTACAAACACTGTATTCGATGCCGTCGTTCATGGCTGAATCATCAAACAAACCAATCACCTTGCCATTGGCTGCCGCTAACTGGGTTTTATCAAAAGCTAGGGTATAACCCGCTGCAGTGGCTTCAGCAAATAAGTCACGAGTATCATCAGCTGAACGTTTGGATTTTTTAATCACATGGCTCGGTGCATTCAGCTGTGTTGCTAGCGCGCCAAAGTCATCCACTTTAGGAGCCCAATGACGCGAACCACCGCCCAACATCACATCCACACCGGTATCCAATAAATCATTGGCGATTTCATTTTCATAAGAGCGATGAGGTTGGTGAGAGGCAAAACCCGCAGGTGTTGCGTGGGTTAAACGGGTATCCGTTACAAGGCCCGTAGCCTTACCCATTTTTTTCGCTTTTTCTAAAATGGTTTCAACCTTATTGCCTTTACCGTCAAGGCCAACCGCTTCAGAAATAGAACCCTTACCGGTGGCAAGTTGCGTCGCTGAACATGCAGAGTCCACCACTAAACTTGGGTTCTCGCCATAAGGGGCTGTCATAGATAAACCCACATGGCCGTTATCCGCTAGTTGTTGCAAGCCGGTTTTGGCATCCACATTGGCTGCATTCACGGTGGCGCGACGAGCGTACTCTTCAAGTAAACCCACTTGCTGTGGGCCCATGCCATCACCAATCATCAAGATGACATTTTTGACGTTGCCACTGTCATCCGTTTTCGCCACAGGCGTGTCTTTGCTGTCGCTACTTGAGCCACAAGCGGTTAAAAATGCGCAACTGACCAAGGTGACCAGTAACCGTTTATTGCGTGAGAATTTCATGATACATCCTTTTTTATTATGACAATTGAAAGCAATTTCATTGAGCGTGCGCGCAGTATGGTGATGAAATATGACTGTTTTGTTAAATTAAATGAATGTTCAATATAAAATAAATATTCCTATAAATCGGGCTCTTATACTCACAAATAGCGCCAACATATGTCTCCGATAACGCCCCGATTTCTCTGAATTCACCAAACTGAAATGGATTTGTCATATAATGGCGAAAAAATTTGGGGGTCATTCATATGCCAAAAGTCGGCATGGAAAAAATTCGTCGGGCACAATTAATAGAAGCCACATTAGAAGCCATTGAAAAACATGGTTTTCACGGCACTACGGTTTCGGTGATTAGCAAAAAAGCCAATGTGAGTACGGGGATTATCAGCCATTACTTTGGAGGCAAAGCAGGGTTAATTGATGCCACCATGCGTTACCTGCTTGAAGAGTTAAAACAAGAGCTGCTGAATCACCTGCCCCACACAAAAAATCATCACGCTCGCCTGCATGCTATTATTGATGCCAACTTTGCTAGCGTGCAACGCTCTAAAAAAGCCGCCGTGACCTGGCTGGTGTTCTGGACACAATCTATGCATTCAGCTGACCTTGCCCGTTTGCAAAACGTCAATTCAAAACGCTTAATTTCAAATTTGAAATATTCACTAAGACATTTGATTGCTAAAGAAAAAGTAGAGTGGAGCGCACAGCTGATTGCTGCACAAATCGATGGATTTTGGTTGCGCAATGCCTTAACTCACACACAACACAGCAGTCATAACCAAGCGGTTGAAACCTGTAAGACCTTAATCGATAAAGTGATTTGTGATTATGGGCTGTCGACTAAATAGTAATAATTAAAAAGAGGCAGGTAAATCGTAAGCGCTAAGCGCTAAGCGCTTACGTTTACCATCATGAGATAGGTTTGCTAACGCTATTACTGCCCCATACTCTCAAGAATGTCCTGCCAAGCCACATACTTAAAGTTCTGTAAATCATCCGGTAGATAATTACGACCATCCTGCACAACTAGCATACCCTTTTCAAATCCCTTGCCCAGATTGGCAGACGTGACAGACAAGCCATCAGTCTCTGAGGCTCCATCAATACCGGCCGATAAATTTAAACCGATCTTAAAATTATGAATAAATGAATGCGGCGCTTGAGTATCCAGCAGCACATAAGAATCATTGCCTTGGCTGGATACCACCAAGATACTTTTTTCTTGCGTGTAATAAATATCCATTCCTTCTACATCATCAACTAACCAGTCGCCATTCACGCTCACTACTTTTTTAGGCTGAGAATTAGGGCTTTGATAATCTAACGTCCAAATACCTCCATCTTCTTCACCCATGAAAATAAGGTGTTGCTGGCGGTCATACACACACCCTTCTGGTTGGCTTGGCAATGCAAACTCACGTACCCGTTCACCTTGCCATCCTTGTAGGCTATCGGTTATGGCATAGACTTCATATCGACCATCCTTTGCATTAATTAACGCTAATGGATTTCCCTCAGGGTCACGTCCCATACAAAAGCCATAAACATCCGTCAGCCCTGTATTTATTTCATTTTGCACATTTACTAAACCGGTTTGTGCATCCATTGAAAATAAAACAATACTGCTATGGTCTCGATGACTGGCCGCTGCGATATCCATTGTTAAACCCTTTAGTGTAAAGCCTTGAATCAAGTCCACATTATTTAAACGACCATTTTCAATAACCTGTACTTCGCTACCCGCTAGATCATAAACATGCAGGCCTGCTTTTTTATTCGTCCCCAGTACCAAGCTTTTTTTACCGTCTTTTGGGTGCACCCAAATAGCGGGATCGTCTGCCACATCACCTTGCAAGGGTACAGGCTGGGTTTCGACACTGGGTTTCACGCGCGCAATAGATGGCACGCCTTGGTCATTAAACTGCGGTTTTTCTATGACAAATGTCAGCCATCTTTTCTCATTGTCATCGAGTAATAAAAATTCCGCCTTTGCGTCTACACTCGACAGTAATAATTGATCGGCTTCGTACTCGTCAGAAAATTGATAACGTTGCTCAAATGTAAACGATTTAAGCCCCAGCTGATATTGATTAAGGGCATTGCCGTCCGTGACCCATAAACGATCATGATGTATTGCCATCGCTGTTGGCGTTTTACGTAATTGCCCTTGGGCCACGGTATCCACTAAAGTACGTTGCATTTCTTGTTCAAGATCCAGCGGCATTGCCCACACACCAACGCCGTGTTCGCTGAGTAGTACACGATCAAAGCGGCTGTCTATTACGCAGTATTCACTTAATGGGGGTAACGCTAGGGTTCTAAGCTTCGTGATTTGTAATGGCGTATTGGATTTGTTGGCTTTTTTGCGCTCGTCAAACCCAAGATGAAATTGAATACCTTCACCGTTATCCATTAATACAAATACCACCCCTTCCTCTTCATTGAAGTCAGAGCACATACCTTCTATAGGTGCGGGCAAGGTTTGCTTGAAGGTATCACCTTGTTGGTTCAACATTACAAGTTCGCGACTTTTTTCAATGGTAAAATACCAGGCCTCACCTTTATGCTCAATCATGCTTAAAACCTCAAAGTCGCCATTTACCATGGCCTCCTTTGAACCTGCTAATAACTGTATGCCTTGCTCCGTTATACGGGCTGATTGATCCCCACTAGACTGCAACCCTAATACCCCTTGTAAAGACCCTTTTTCCTGAGTATCAATTACAACCGGAGTATCTTGTTCTGAACTGCATGCCATTAACACCATACTGAGCATAATCAGAACGTAAAAATAAATCGTTTTCATATGTACCTCTTAACCATGAATACGAAATAGCGCTTGCGCACTATTTCATTTATTAATGTTGATATAATAATTAAATTTCAACGCGCAAACTTAAACGATAAATAGGGCCCGCTTCTTCGGTTTCTAATTCATATTCGTCAAAGTCACGGTTTTGCTGATCGGCAATGTTGGCAAATTTATTAAATGACTCTTCTTTGGTGCTATCTAATAAGTTAGAGCCCACCAAACGTAATGTCATGGATGGCCAGCGCTTCTCCACAAACAGCTCTAGGTCAGCGCTGTAGCTTGTGGTGACTTCTTCTGCCACCGTGCGATCTTTAGCATCACCTTGTTCACGATAAGTAGCACCAAACGACGCCTTCATGCTCGGTAGGTCTTGAATAAAGCCCAGGTTATAGACCCAATTAGGTTGACCATTAAATGAGCGTGAACCCAATGCATCATCCACTTCACTTTCTATATAGGAATAGTTTAAAAATACTCCGGTATTATCCATGGCGATCATTGATAAAGGCATCGAGACATCAAGTTCAACCCCCTTGACGTTAGCATCACCTACGTTTTGTGGTTGATAAATAAAATTACCAGGGCCAGCCGCTGCTTCTTGTAATGTATTCACTAACTCAATTTTATCTGTAACATCGCGATAAAAGACATTAATACCCATGATGCCTTTCATTCCAATGCGGTGTTCATACCCAAGGTCAATGCCCACTGCGGTTTCAGGTTCAAGTTCGGTGTTACCTTGAAGATCATTATCTTCAAGCTCTTCTTCAATGGTCGCCGGTGACAAGTAGTTAAAGTCCGGTCGACGAACACTTTTCGCAACAGACAGCATTAAGCGGTCCGAATCCGTAACCGCATAACGCAAGTGCAAAGAGGGCAATAATTGTGAATAATCATTATCCACCGTTTCATTTAATTTTTTATCTTCAATACTGGTATCGGTTTGCTCATAACGTAAACCGGCTTCCCACTGTAANGCATCTAGCTCACCTTCTAATAAGCCATANACATCCATGCGATCTTCTTCAATGGTATTTAAGCCGCCATCAATGGACTCAAGACCCGTNACATCATTGGCCACAGAAAGAGGCGAANTNTTAGNAAATTGATTCCAGCCGGCGGTGGTGATATCACGCTCATTTTCACCGACTAAAATTGATGTATCACGGGTCTTATTACGCAGATCAACCCCTGTTTTGACAACGAGATAATCCGATAGATTGCGCTCATGTGAAAAAGCCAGGCTCAACTCTTCGTCTTTAAAGTCAGTATCTTCGCCTTCATCTTTAATTACGCTTTGTGCTTCTTCAAAATCAATTTCTGATTCACGGTCAACGTTTGTACTTTCAAACTGTGCCACACCTAACTTTATGTTTGATGTGCCCTCTAACATTTCAAATTGATAAGCTAGGTTCACGCTAAAACTATTTTGCTCAATATCTTGTAATTGCTGATTGTCTGTTAATAAATTACCGCCTTCGTTGATTGGCCCTGTTTTTGCCGTAACATCGTCGTATTCAAAGGAACGCTCCTTTTCCGTACGCTGCGTGTCAACATAAACACCATCAAGGGTTAGCTCAGAACCGTTCATGAATAATTTTTGATAATTCGCATTAATAGAGGTATCGGTGCTATCACGAACATCGGTTTGGTCTTCACGGTTATCAAAGTCTTCTGTGCGGAAGTTTTCATTATTTTCGGGGGAATCACCAAAGCGTATACTTTGTTTAGTCTTAGGATTTAATCGACCTTGACGGTTAACGCCGATGACCGCTTGACCACCCGCTACCTCGCCACCCCAAATAGCCGCTAAACTCTCTTTGGTTTTATTTCCGTCATACATCGAGCCGCCCAGTTTTATATAGGCACCATTTAAACTGTAACTATCACGCAAAATGATATTCACCGCACCAGCTAACGCATCCCCTGGTCGGTCTGCGCTATTTGAACGAATCACCTCTACCCGCTCGATCAACTCAGCAGGAATACGATCTAATAAAAATGAACGGTCTTGCCCAATCCCAGGTACCGCCTCACCGTTAATTAAAATTTGCGTATAACCCGGATTTAACCCTCTTAAGCGGGCACCGTCAGATTCGGTCACATCGGATAAAAACGTCACACTCGGTACACGTTTTAATGCATCCCCTGCGCTTGATGGCTCAAAACGTTCAAAGTAGCTTCGGTCGTACTCTAACACTTGTTCGGTGGTATCAATGCGATTGCGATAACCTATCTCACCTTTTACAACAATTTCTTCAGTGACTTCTTTTGGCGCTTGTTGTGTTGGCTGAACCACTTGTGCATGCACCGATAGGTTATAACTTAAACCGGCGATGGCCAGTGATAAGGTGGTTTTGGATAAACGTTTCATATTATTTTCCTAAGTTTTTATTGTGTTATAAAAGCAGTCTTAAACGAAAAAAGGCCCACTGAGTTCATAAGTACGGCCATCATCGGCCGTGCCCTTGATGCCTTGCTGAGAGCTAAAATACAGTCGCTGGCCATCAGGGCTAAACGCAGGGCCACATATTTCTGAAAGTGAATGCCCCTGAACATTAACCAATTCAAATGGCTGCGCATCTTGGTTAAACACCACCATGCGCATATTGCTGCCATCTTCGGCCACGATCACATCCCCTTGCGCTGATACCGTCAGGTTGTCTACATCGTTTAGTAATGGTTGAAAGTGCTGGTCGCGTGTTTGATCATAAATACGAATTAATTCTTGCGTTCTTACATCCAGCGCCCAAACACAGTTGTCATACTTGGAGGTGAAATACACAATATTGTGATGAAACCAACAGCCTTCGCCGCCTTTAAATATTTGTGCGGTCTTAACTTGTTTACGGGTGGCTTGCTCGGTGGTGAGGTTTGGCTCGCCGTTTTCAATGGGACGCCATTGCAGTTGCCAGGTATCATCCGTCAGCGTATTTTTTAAGCACGCAACTTCTAACTGGCCTTGCTCAAAATTGGTGGGTTGATTTTGCTTATACTGAAAAGGTCGGAAACGATAAAAACATCCATCAGGCTCATCTTCGGTTAAATAGACAATACCGGTATTGGGGTCAACGGCGGCAGCCTCATGTTTGAACTTACCCAATGCATGGATTTTTTTAGCTGGCTTAACGCCCATTGGGTCACATTCATAAATATAACCATCCTCTACTTCTTCACCACTTAACCAGGTATTCCAAGGCGTTGGACCGCCAGCACAATTATTATGTGTCCCTTGGCAAATGGAATAGCTATCAACAACCTCACCGGTTGCATCAAAACGAATGGCACCGACTCCACCTTTGCCCTTGGGTTTGGTTTCTGAATTGGATACATATACCCATCCGCCATCGTCAGTTGCAAAGCAAGCCCCACCATCTGGGTCTGGATGCCATTTATAATCACTGTTACTTGAAGGCGGAACATGGGTTTTAGCCACTAAGCGTATTTGGCAAGCAGCGGGAATGCGCATGATGGTTTCTGGGTCACCACTGACAGCCACGTTTTTCATGGTGTTCGCTAAATTGGCTAAATTACTTTGCTTTGCACTCATGCCCATTGGCACACCATTGCGTGGTGAGGCTGGGTTACTTTGGGCCCACAGTAACGGCCCCATTGCTAACATGCCTGAACCAAAACAGGCTTTTCTTAGAAGTTCTCGTCGATTCATTAGTTGGCTCATACATACTGCCTCTGTTCTTATTAATGGCGTAAGGTTAAGAGCAGCGCGCAACAGTAAAATGACAAACAAGCAAAATTTAAATTTTTCATTGAGCTAAAATCACCCCCCTTACGCCGTGTTTGCTTCATCTAATTGTCATAGAAGCGTCATATATTGATTACCAAAGATCCTCTATCTAAATATTGCCTATCAAAACTGGATAACCTTAATGGATACCAAAAAGCACGCTTGGCTTTGGTTACACCAAAAAAAATTGTTTGCATTAATGCTTATGCTCTGCGGCGTTTTAGGCATTAATATTCACCTTGGCGTATTAAAAGTAACAAGCGAGATTGATTGGTGGGATGTATTTGGCGAGGGAGGGAGCGCCATCGCAGTTGGCCTTTGGATGACGTTTATCTTGTTATCGCGCCCTATGGGAAAAGTAACGGATTTACTTTGGTGTGGTTTGGCCTGTTTATTTGTGGCGTTATTTCAAGATTTTTTAGATGAGTTTTTTAAAAATCCTCTGCCTCAACACTGGAATGGCTGGATAGAGAGCGGCTTCATGCCCATAGGTATTTTTACCCTTAGTCTTGGCCTATATCATTGGCATAAAGAACAGCAAGCCATAAACCAACAATTAAAAAAACGCGAAGGCAAAATTAGGCAGTATCAAAATATTGATCAACTCACTCAACTGTCTCAAGCCGACTATATACAACAAGTATTAGATACAAACCAAGCCGATAAACGCCATAAAATCCAAGCCATTATCATGCTGGATATTTGCGATTTTAACCGCTTTAACCGCCGCTATGGCTTTGTACAAGGGGATAAATTACTACAAGATGTCACCGATGCGTTACTGCTGTGCATTCCACAAGACAGTACACTATGCCGTTATGCCGCAGACCGTTTTGCGGTGGTTCTACCCAATTGTCACGCACCCGCTGCACACAAGGTGGCGCAGCAATTAAGAGAGATGATTCGACATTGTTGCTTTAGGTATTGTGACGAGACCTCACAGGATGATTGTCTCTACATTGATTTAAGCTATGGCCTAGCCGTAGGTGACGCACACCAAAAAGATAACCTTGGTAACTTGATTGACCAAGCCAACCACACACTTCGCAGCAAGCAATATATGACGTTTGCGTAATACTTATGTATATCAATCGTAACCAATACCAAGAGCGGCACCATAAATGCCACCCCGCACAGGGTCAGGTATTACTGCTATTGGATATTTTACGATTACGTTTAGGTGAGAAACCGCTTGATGAAATTTTCTCAGGCACCGGGTTGTTTTATCAAGACTTACTTATGCCTAATACTCTTATTAGCGCTGAACAAATCTTTAAGTTTTTTAAAAAAGCAAAGCGGCTTTATCCGCAAGATGATTTGCCCTTTTTACTGGGTCACCGCTTATGGCCCGGGCATTATAGCCAGTCGGCCCCACTTTTAAGCTTTAGCCAAAACCTTGCACAAGTGATCGACGTATTTACACGCTTTGGCCCCGAGCTTTCACCTCTATTACAGCCGCGTTTCTTTTGTGATAACGATCATCTGTATGTGCAGTGGATCGACGCGTATGGCATGGAAGACCTAACCGACTTCATGATACAAGCGCACATGTCTGGTTTTATCTCCTGTGTGCGCCATTTAAGCCAAGAGCATTGGCCTTGGCAGTGCTATTTAAGCCATAAAATTAAAACACCTTCTCATGCTAACGTGAGCGTTAACCTGGGACAATTTGAAGACAAACGCCCCATCAATGTCATGCGACTGCCCATTGCTTATATGCAACAAGCGTTTTCAAGCGCAAGCCCCAGTTTATTTTTCGCCCATGAAAAACACCTTACCCCCTGCCTAACCCAGCCTGGCATTCTGTTTAAAATATATGACGTGCTATTTAATAACATTGATAAAGACTTGAGCCTAAATGACTTGGCCAATAAATTTGCCATGAGCCCCGCCACCTTAAAACGCAAAATAAAACAACATAACAGCCACTATAAACATCTTGATGATCACGCCAAACTGAGTATTGCCCTGTACCTATTTAAAGAAAAGGCCTGGGAAAACCAACAAGTCGCCTCTTATTTACAATTTAAAGATACCGCAAACTTCCGCCGTGCATTTAAGCGCTGGTGCGGTTTAACTCCTAGCCAGTGGAAACAAGCTTAGTCTGGCGTATTCCTTACATATATTCTTTTTCGTTCATTCAAGAGTATTCATGTTACACGCAACACCGTCTTTCCCGCAGGTGATCCACGAACGAAGTGAGTGCATTGAGTACGAGAGCAACCCGCCAACTGTTATTCGCGCGCAGGTGCACGCTCCTACATTATTTTTGCTTAAACTCAAACTGTACGAACCCGCACCCAGAGTGCCCCGCGAACGAAGTGAGTGTATTGGGTACGCGGGTGACCCACGAACGAAGTGAGTGTATTGAGACAAGAGCAACCCGCCAACTGTTATTCGCGCGCAGGTGCACGCTCCTACATATTTTTGCTTAAACTCACACTGTACGAAC
>NYTP01000013.1 GCA_002683575.1 Bermanella sp. | reverse complement strand
CCATCATGCTATCGCTACTGCTGTGCTCGCCACGCAATATTGCGGTATTAGGGTTAGGCGGCGGCACCATGGTGTGTGCCTTTCTCAATGGATGCAAAGATGCCAATGTCACAGCGGTTGAATTACGGGCTGATGTTATTCGCATTGCCCAGCGCTACTTTGCATTACCGAAACATGAGCCACGCCTAAATATTATCCACCAGGATGCAAAGCTTTATATTGATGAAGATGACACACAGTTTGATATTTTAGTGGCCGACCTCTACCACCATCACGGTATTGATGAGGTGCAAATGCAAAAGCAGTTTCTTGAAAAGTGCGCAAAGAAAATCACAAAAGAAGGCTGGCTGGTTTTAAATTACTGGCTGGATCACGATTTAAATATTGAAATCCTGCAGCAGTTACATAACGACTTTGACTGCCTTTACATGTGCAACAGCGGTGGTGGCAACATGATTATCTACGCGGGAAAATCCAACCCTAAAGCCGATTTTCTATTGCCCACCAGCATTAAACCTCTGGCAAAAACATTGGGTTTTTCACTTAACTATTACCTAAAACGTTTAACCTTTATTCAAGGCACCTAACGTCTAAGCGAGGCCAACCGAATTGTCGCCTTTCTGAATGGGGTTAATGGCAACATCATGAGCAATAAGCATATTAACCAGTAACCCATCGCCCCACCGCCGGACCGGCTTTCCAGTAAACCACCAGAAACCTTACTGCCTGCAATTCGATCCGCTTCACTTTTAAAAATCACATCACTATCGGTACGACTGGCAAACTGCAAATGATTACCGGTGTAATTTAAATCACGGCAAACCGACTGCCAAGTATCACTGGGATTAGGATCATCAATTGTCGTAAGGTCATCGGCATTATAAAAACCACTGGCACTTGAACACGTGGCCTCATTGTTTTGACTTGAACACACCCTTAAGTTATTTAACTTCGCATAACCCTTGGATGTATTGGCTTGAAAATAAATAAAAGTGACATAATTCACGCCCGCATCTAACGCCAAAGAGTGGGTACCCCAGTATTGTTGTCCAACATTCACTACTGTCTTGCCGTTAATCGACAAGCCTAAAAAATTATTATTATTGCCATTGGCTGTCACGTTTGATTCAAACTTGATATAGCGATTTTCATTACCGACAGGGCCATTAAGATAAGTCAGTAAAACAGACCGCCCACCTGATGACGCATCACCAGAGCGCATGACTGAACCTTGCTGGGCATCGGCCACGGTATACCAGGGTGTGCTGTGTTCAGTAAATTGAGAGGTGCCACTGAAGAATTGCCAATCAGTATCCAATGCGTCCGCTTGAACCGTATTGAGCACTTTGGCGTTTAGATCTTGTGATAAGTTTTTATCCGCAAGGTTCACGTCCACTCGCCCATAATACTCACCAGAATAAAGCGCTTGCACATTCACTTTAAAATCACATGCGTAACCACTTGGAATCGCACTATCCAAAAGCCAGTTACCATCATCAATGGAAAAGTAGACATTATTCGTAGACTTATTAATAACGGTTTGCGCATCTTGCGACATATTAAAAACGGTAAAGGTTTCAGGCTTATCACGGCCACGACCCACAAACCCCATTTTTTCAGAGCCTAATAACGTCACATCATTTAATCTTTGCTCAAGCCAATCGCCCATGGCAGACACTTCACTGTATACCCCGTACAAACCCGCTTGAGCACAACCGCTGCCCCAGCTCACAAGGCCAGTGAGGGCCCATTCACCATTGGCTTTTACCACAACCGGGCCGCCACTATCCCCTTGGCAAGAATCCTTACCACCACTGACCTCTCCTGCACAAAAGCTGCGATCCCAGTAATTATTAATACTATTAATGGGGTAAGTACTATTACAAATCATGTCTTGCTGAAAACTCACATCCACCTGTTTTAATAAACGGGAAGTGGAACCGGATTCCGTCACCCCCCAACCCAATACACGCAACTGTTCGTTTTGTTGCAGCTCGGTTGTGCCACGGCGATTCAAAATATTAATGGGGGTTTTGGTGGCGCTGCGATCCAGCTTAATCAGCGCTAGATCACTGNAAAAAAGACGATCATTGTAGTCAGGNTGCAAGATAAACCATTCGGCTTTTCGTACATCCCCCGATGACGGGAAAGANAAGCTCTCAAGGCCAATATACAGGTTCAATTCTTCAGGGGTTTTATCATCAAGACAATGGGCTGCTGTGAGCACCCAGTCTTTAGCAATGAGCACACCGCCACAAAAGTGATACCCTTTTTGAATGGACACCATCCAAGGGTAACCTTGATCGACAAACTCACCACCGATAATACGGGTATCGGGTTGATCATAGCTGATCATACTGGCCGAACTTGCGGCACTGCATAAAACCAACGGGAATAATAACCAAGCAGCTAACAACTTTTTCATAGCTAAACCCTTTGCTGATAAGAGAGTTCCCTCTCAAAACGACTAGCATGTTTAACCAGTATAGAAGTGGGTGATCATTCCACCGTATGACAATCTGTTCTAATAAAACCCATAAACATTCCTTAGTAATCAAATGCCATAACAAAAAAACCAGTGCTATGCTTTAAACAGATGTTAAATGGATCAGAACATGGCAGTGGTAAAGTCTCTCCTCATAGGTATGTGTGTTTTCGCAGCGGGATGCGGCGCATTTGATGACAGCAGCTCAAGCGAGCCGCCAACATTAAACGGTTTATGGCTGGGGGAAACCCAAGAGCAAGGTGTCACAGAAGCCTTGACCACCTCGGTTTTATTTTTTGAAAATAAAGTCTTTATTTTGCGTGAAGACGAAGCCCATCTGGGCACGTACAGCATACTTGAAAATGACAACGCCCTACTCGACACCACGGTGTATAGCTACAGCGCACCGGACTTAGACAATAATTTTTACGTGGGCACTCGCACCAGTAATCGCATTGAAGTTGACGCATTATTTGCCAGCACACAGTTATTATTTTTAAATTTTGACGGCGCTTCGCGCTCAGGCAGCGCCACCCTAAACCTAGACACCGGGCGAAGCAGCAACATGAGTTTGACGCGCGTACGCGGTACTTGGACAACCACCGATTCCATCTTATACATCAATGATGCAGGAGGCATACAAGGCTCTAATAGTGCAACGGGTTGCCAATGGAAAGGCAAGCTATCAACCTTTAACGATGATTTTTTAACTCTCAGCATTGAACGAAAACTCTGCCCTGAATTTAATCAAGCCGTGGATGTGCCCACAGGGGGCTTTGCATTAATTGATGGTGAAGGCAGCTTGCATTTTATTGCTGAACAGCCCAATGAAGTGTTATGGATGAAATTCGCACCCGAAGCCGGCGCGGTGGCCGATGACCCTGCCGAAGAAGAACCTGCAGCGGAAGAAGAAGCGGCTGCCGCCTAAGCGGCCGCTTTTAATACCCAACCACGGGTAGAGGGCTAGGGAAAATAAACCGGTTCATTTTCAACGGCCCATTGTGTGTATTTTTTCATAATACGAATAAACGATGGGCTGTCTAACCAGTCAACCAACCACGTTTGTAAATGGGTATAAGGGCTGGCCTCAAACCAGGTTTTATTCACATGGGCAAACTGGCGAACAAACGGAAAAATCGCTAAATCCGCTAACGTTACTTCACCTCCCATCAAAAATGATGAGTGCTCAAGACGCGCGTTCAGTTGCGTTAAAAACGCTTCGCCCTGCTCACGATAAAACGCTTCGGACTCTTCATAGCGGTCTGCGTATTTGTAACGGTCCAGCGCCCACTTAAATGGCCCATCATTGAATTCGATTAACTCATTAATATCATCTTGCAAGTGATTAGGATAAAGCGTCTGTGATAAGTCAGGGGTTTTAGATAAAGCAAACTGCATGATATCCAAGCTTTCCTCTAACACCCTATCATCGGTTAACTGCAAAACAGGTACCGTGGCTTTTGGGCTAATATCCAGCATGGCTTGGGGTTTATCTTTTAATACTACTTCTCTTAATTCGAACTGTTCAGGCTCCACGCAATACGCTAACGCTAACCGCGCACGCATGGCATAAGGACAACGACGAAACGAATACAAGATACCCAACATGAAAACACCCGCGGCATAATGATCGGACAAAAAAAATGCCCATTAAAAAATGGGCATTCTAACACAAACATCGCTCAATATTTTACGCCGCCTTTTGCTTTTTATTCGGTTGTTTGGCGTCGTCTTTGGGTTCTTGATAGTTTTTAAATAAATCCATCACCGCTTTGCCCTGCTTTAAACCCAGCATACACATGGTGCTCATCACGCCACCCATTAAGCCACCCCCAACGCCTGCGGTCATCACATCCGCGCCGGTCATGTAGAGGTTTTTAATTGGGGTTTGTGGGTGCAAGCACGTTTGCTTAAAACGGTCGACATAATGGTTTAAACCATAAATCTCGCCTTCTTCATTAAGCTGATAAAACTGCGTAGACAGTGGCGTTGAAATCTCATAATAATCCAATGCTGCTCGCAATTGAGGCTTGCGCTCAAACAAACGCTCTAATAAATATTTTGCCACCTCGTCTTTTTTCTTTTCATAATCCTCGCCACGCTGTTGCCAAGTGGTGCCATCCCACTGTTTGTAATCGTCCATATTAGCAACCGTTACAATTTCAACCGTGGACTTATTCGGGTAACGCTCATCCCATTCAGGGTCTTTGGATGATGGAAACGACACATAAATTAACGGCAACTGGTCTGTCTTACCCGCACGGAAATTATCCACGTTGGTTTCGTGATCACCATTAGGGTAAATCCATAAATTGGTGGTATCTAAGCCCAACTCTTCGGTGGTGCCTTTAAAACCTGCATACACACAGTAGCTGGCACTGGAGCGCTCAATGGCATCTGCTTTTAGCCATTTATCAACCCCGTGTTTGGCTTTTAATGCATCGGGATATAAACGCTTAACCGTATTCATAAAGCCCACATTACTGAACACCACATCGCCAAATATTTCATCGCCATTGGCCATCTTCACGCCGTAACAGGTATCGCCTTTTACCAAGACTTCATCCACTTCTGCGTAGGTAAACACCTCACCGCCGCTTTTTTGAATGGTGGGAATAATTTCACGGGCAATGGAGGATGCACCGCCCACTGGGTATGCACCACCGGCTAAATAATGTTTCGCAATTAACGCATGCATTAAAAAAGCCGCGTCTCTTGGCACCTGACCATAATCCCCCCACTGACCGGTTAATACGCTGATTAATTCTTGGTTACTGGTGATGCCTTCTAATACTTCACGGGTGGTTTGAAAAAATTCTTTAGGCACCAGCAAAGGGCGAATCCAGTTGTACATGCGCCCTAACCATTTTGGCATGGCTTGGGCGGCAAAAAATTTGGGGGTCGACGTGCTGATTTTACGTGTCAGGTTGACATAGCGTTCAATGTTGGCGCGTTCATCAGGAAAGTGTTTACTTAATTCATCAATGAAATTTTCACGTCCGGCCACAAAGTCATATTCTTTATCGCCTAAAATAATTTTATCGTACACCGGGTCCATGGCGGCCCATTTTAAACGCCCTTCGCTGATGGTATCAAAAATGCGTTTCATGCTTGATGGTTTATGCACTTCGCCAATGTAATGTACGCCCACGTCCCACTCGTAACCCTCGCGGTCATAGGCATGGGTAAACCCACCAGCGGTATAATGTTGTTCCAGCACACACACTTTTTTGCCCATCAATGACAGCAACGCAGCATTGGCTAAGCCGCCGATACCCGAGCCCACCACAATGGCGTCATAGTGTCCTGCGGCTCGGCCGCTGCGATAACGTTTACCGGTTCTTACCTTTACTTTTGCCATGGAAACCTCATTGATCGGTGTATCGGTTGTTTTATTATTATTTTTATATGCAAATAATTGCATATCCAGAATCAGTGTAGAGCCACTTCGATTGATATGCAACTATTTGCATATAGCTTAAAACCCACATAGACTAAGCGCTTATTCAATCACGATACCCATCATGTCTCTTAAGCACGCCATACTGACTTTATTAGAAACCGAAGAAGGCTCAGGGTATGACCTGCTCAAACGCTTTAAAGCCCGCCTGGGCTTCTTTTGGAACGCCAGCCACCAACAAATTTACAGCCAATTAAAAACCCTACACAGCGATGGTTTAATTGACTGCACCTTAGAGCCACAAAAAGGCAAACCCGACCGCAAGGTGTATCAAATGACCCAAGCCGGTCATGATGCGTTAATTGAATGGTTAGAAAACCCAGTGAAAGTCGATAAGGTCAACGACGCGTTTTTGGTCAAACTCTACGCCGGTCATTTGCTGGACAAACCCAAATTAAAAGCCGAATTAGCCGAGCACAAAGAGATCCACCAGCGAATGCTGGGAACATTTTTAACATTAGAGCAGCAGTATCTTGCATTAAGCGAGACGAAAAAAAGGCCGTTTGAATTGCCCTACCTCACCCTAAGGCGCGGTATTTTAGGCGAGCAAGCTTGGCTTGAATGGGCAAAAGAAGTGGAGGCGTTTTTAAACTAAAACGCCCTCCTATCACAACAAACCTTGAGCCAGTTCTAAGGTTTTTGACTGTGCTGACACACACAAACACCCTTTGGCGTTCTGCCCACACCATAGGGGGGAAAAATCCCCCAAGCCGTTTGCCTCGTTTACTTTTCGCAACGCCGTCATGGCATCACTGGCATGGGGAAACACAGGGGCTGTGTCATTCCAAGGGCCCAGTTCGCTGATGGCTCGATTCACAATCCCCCTTGCCGCGCGCCCAGAAAACACATTGGTGATCTGGGTATGTTGAACGTCGGGGGCCTGCAGCGCTTGTCGATGCACGACACTGGTGGTGGCTTCATCACATAACAAATACGCCGTGCCCACTTGCACCGCACTGGCGCCTGCGTTCATGGCCTGCTTAACGGTTTGAGCATCGACAATGCCCCCTGCCGCAATGACTGGCGTGCTCACCACCTTGGTTATGGCTTGCACCAAGTCAAGGGTCGTCAGTTGGCCGCTTAAGTCGGGTTTTAAAAAATGCCCCCGATGGCCTCCTGCTTCTAAGCCCTGTGCAATGATGGCATCGGCTCCGTGCTGGGCCAACCACACCGCCTCTTCTACCGTGGTGGCGGTTGACCACA
>NYTP01000012.1 GCA_002683575.1 Bermanella sp. | reverse complement strand
TGTGTTGTTTTGATCTAGTTCATCTCTGTGTATTTGCAGGTACTTCCAAAACTGCCCCATATAACCAAAGATTTTCGAATCACTACCTTTAGTCCAGCAAGCCAGCACGCTGTAATGATTATTTAACTTGAAGGGTAAAAATAGCAGTAAATCTTCGGTAGCCCATGACGTTGACGGACTTTGAGTTTTTAGTCCGCTAATTTGAAACGTACCTGACCAATTAAGTTGCTGTACTGTATTACCAGCCTTTGGAAATACTCCAATACCTTTATTTTTGTTTGTGCCTACCCAGAGGTAATCACCGGCCCATTCTTGATACGCTTTAGTAGACAGCGATGGGTCCTCACACTCTTGAATTATGAGTACATCTGCATTCAAAGAATCAGCTTCAACAAGCTTCTTCCTTAATGCACCATTACAGTTCCATGTGATAATTTTCATAGGCAGTTAACGCCAATGCTAAGCGGCGTAGTTTACTACGTCCATAGCTTGAGCGCATTGTTATACGCTATTAATCATTTAACCTAGCGGTACCATCATCACTTACAATTACAAGCCTGTAATGATCTAAACTATTATACTCAAAACCAAGCTTGCACCAGTCAAGATTATATGGTTTTTTTGATAAATACCTTGGGTCATAGTTTATTTCCTTTACATATTCTATAGCTGATTTAAGTGAATCAGATTCCGATATTAAACAGTTTTTTTCTACGGTATAAAAACTATAAAAATGCTCACTTATAATAATCACAAAAAAACCAGAAGGAATTAGAATCCTAAATGCAGTATTTGGTTTTTTTACCTTAATAATCAAGCAGTGTATAAATGATAAGTACAATCCTACCGTTAACCATGTAGTCTTAATCGACATGCTCGTATTCGGAGCGTGATATATATTTGCAATAGCTAGGTCAATTAAGAAGCCTGCGATTAACCAACCGAATAATATTTTCAAACCTTTAAGCATTTTTAATTTTCACTGATTGCGTATAACGCCGTTAGAACAGGCGCAGCTTGCTGCGTCCTGTTGCTAACCTTGTTAGGCACGCCTTTAAGGGCAGGTAGCACTCCAACGCTGAGCCGTCGATAATTGTGAACCGGAGTCACCAGCGGCACATTGGCTTATAACGTCAGAGCAGAAACGCTCCCAGTTACTAACTGTGTCAGAATGGTGAAATAGGTGGCAAGTGTATGATGTGACCGGAGGTATTAATTCAGATGTAGCCCAAGACGCAACGCACTCTGGGTCTGCATCACAATAATTAAAGCACGCATCATTAGTAAGCTCATCAACAGCCTCAATAGAAATTGTTTTCGCAATAAATCCCCCCTTTAGTGACCAATAATAATTTCCGTTTTTTGGTACAACACTGAGCAGCCCATTGTTTGGTTCATAGTCGCAGCTAACCGCATAACCAGAACCACTATTTAGCAATGAATCAATTTTTGTAAGAGTGCCAGAGGGGTTAGTGTGAGTATTCGACGGACAGCCAGTAGGATACTCACCCAGATTAGCTAAGGCCTCACAAATATGCTGATGATTTAACTCTACATCAGGGTTTTGAGTAGACAGTGTTTGAGTTGAGCAATCCTTGGCATCCCAGACGTCATCGCCGTTAATATCCTCTTCTGGATCATTGATGCGATTAGAATTTGTATCCCAGCAATTAATTCCAGCAGCGCCAGAATTACCATCATCTCCTTCTAGGGGGCAGCCCGCTAGGATCAAAGTGCAAAATAAAATTAATAGAATTTTGAGTGTTGAGTGTTGAGTGTTGAGTGTTGAGTGTTGAGCTTTCATTCTTTACCCTCTCGGTATTTAGTATTTAGTATTGCACAAAATGAACATTTTCGCGCCTAACATTTTAATCATAAGACCTTGCAAGCTTCCCTACCTTGCAAGGTAGAATAACCTTACAAGGTAAGGAGGGCTGATTATGTATCGTCGAAGCAAAAAGTACCAACAATTAAGGGCCAAAATAGCGAGATCCATTGCTAAACGGGAAGATAAAAGAATCCAAAATGTGAGTGAAATAGGCGTCGAGCCACTTCTGCCAGATCTACGCAAAAAGATTGAAGTGACCAGCTATGACATGGGCGAATCGAAAACCATAACATTTGAATTATTTCAAAGTGACCGAATTGATTGCTATAAAGTTTTGGTTGATGGCAAGCTTTGGAAAAAACGCGTCGGCCTCAGCAAGATACTGGAAGGGATTCGTAAAGCGTTACCGCGGCACAGCCGATTGGAATAGCCCCCGCTCTGCTTTTATTGTGTGCCGCAAAAATACATTCAATTAAAACTCATACCATAGTATGAGCAAGAACTAGCGGTTTTTTACTTTATTCAGCCCACCCGCTTGCGATAATCCCGCGGTCCCATAGCAAACCAGCGCTGGCAACTGCGTGAAAAACCGGACTGTTCAGAATACCCCAATAACCTGGAAATTTGCCCAAGCTTTAGGGCTTTTTCTTTCAAATACATTTCCGCTAATTCTTTGAGCACACTATCTTTGATTGCACGGAAGTTGGTGCCTTCGGTTTCAAGGGCGCGATGTAATTGCCGCACATCCATCTCTAGGGCTTTCGCCACGGCTTCGTTGGTGCATTGCTCCGCCATTAACAAGGGCTTAATGAGCGCCTGCACACGCTCACTTAAGGAAGATTGCCGAGCTAAAAAATGGCTTTCTAAGTAACTGTAAGCCATGGCCCCTAGCTCGGTTTGCTCGGAACTTAATGGCAGGTTTACGTCACTGGCGTTTACCTCATAGCCGCAAACCCCTTGGTTAAATAACACCTCACAAGGAAACGCTTTGCGGTAAACCGCGCTTGAATTAATGGGTGAATGAGGCAGCAATACTTTAAGCGGTGTGGCCTGTGCGCCGCTTAACATATGAATAATCTTTGCCGACAAGGCCATGGTCAATTCTATGGCTTGTGTGCACTTAGGCAGTGGCTTTAACAGAATATCAACGGCGATCAGTAAGGTACTGCCACCGGGTAACAAGCTTACGTTTAAACCCAGCGCGGGCGTGTATACATGTAAATAGCTGGAGACCCGCTGCAAGGCTTGCCCAAGGTTTTGACTTTGCTGGGCGGCTAAGGCAATGGGGCCAAGCACACTGAAGTCTTGTTTGTTGGCACAGCGAATACCAAAGTCTGGGCAATTTAAGGCTTTGGCACTGGCTTCTAACAAACCCACAAAATTGCGATACGGGAACATATAGCCTTCGGTGCTGAGCTTTGTTGGGTCAAGCTTGTAAGGCTGCAAAAGTTGCACAGGGTCGCCGCCAAGTTCTGCCACCAGCTCACAATACCCGGTAAGGGATTCGCTTCTAACCAGTTGTGTCATTANGNCTCCCTTTTAAACTCTCTANTANCNGCCTAAAATGATAAGTTTTTGTCCNANAAAGGCAAGTTTTTAATCNTGAGAGTTGGCAAACTGATGACCATAAAAACAAAAAAAGAAAATCATCATGAAAAACCAATCNTTTGATTACGTCATTGTGGGCGCAGGTAGCGCAGGCTGNGTANTNGCTAGCCGCTTAACTGAAGACCCAANCATCAGNGTGTGCCTGTTAGAAGCCGGTAAAAAAGATAACTCCGCATTTATTCATGCCCCAGCNGGTGTGGCCGCCACCGTGCCTTANGGCATTTTNAGCTGGCATTACGACACCGTGCCGCAAAAAGGTCTAAATGGCCGCTTGGGNATGCAGCCACGGGGCAAGGTGCTTGGGGGCTCTAGCTCCATTAACGCCATGATGTACATTCGTGGTGCCCANTGGGATTACGANAACTGGGCNGCACAAGGCAATGAAGGCTGGTCTTATAAAGATGTATTGCCCTACTTTATTAAGTCCGAGAACAACGAAACCATTCGCGATGAATACCATGGCCAAGGGGGCCCGCTAAACGTGGCCGAACTGCCAGACCCTAGCCATTTTAATGAATTCTTTTTAGATGCCTGCGAGCAAAATGGTATTCCACGCAAGCCTGACTTAAACGGCGCGAGCCAAGCGGGTTGCCGCATGAATCAGGTCACGCAAAAAGGCGGCGAGCGTGGCAGTGCAGCCAAAGGCTACCTTACCCCAAACCTTAACCGCCCTAACCTCACGGTTATTACCGAAGCCCATGTGGCAAAAGTAGAAGTCAGCAACGGCTCCGCCACCGGTGTGACGTTTTACCAAGGTAAAGACCTAGTAACGGTGAACGCCAATAAAGAAGTGATCATGAGCGCCGGCGCCTATGGCTCACCTCAAATTCTACAACTTTCGGGCATTGGCCCTAAAGCGCATCTTGAAAGCCTGGGTATTGAGGTCGTCAAAGACGTACCTGGTGTGGGCAGCAACCTGCAGGACCACATATCAGTGGTGCCACTGTATAAAACCAAGCTGTTCAGCCGAAGCAAAGGCACCTTTGGTTATTCACTGGGTGGCGGCTATGACGTGGTTAAGGCGATTTTCCAGTGGGTATTTAAGCGTCGTGGCTTGCTCACCAGTAATTTCGCAGAATCCGCAGGCTTTTACAGCACAGATGAACACGTACCGGCACCGGATATTGAGATCACCTTTATCACCGGCATCGTGGATGACCATACCCGTAAGTTTCACCTTGGCCACGGTTACTGTGCCCATGCGACCTTAATGCGACCAAAAAGCCGTGGCAGTGTGCGCCTTGCGAGCAAGAATCCGCTGGCTGATCCACTCATCGACCCCAACTACCTAGACGATGAAGACGACATGAACCGCCTAGTGAAGGGCCTGCAAAAGACCATCGACATTCTGGAATCTAAGCCGTTTGATAAGGTCAAAGGTAAGATGATTTACCCCGTTGAGCGCGACAATATCGCCCAACTTAAAGAGTACATCCGTAACCATTCCGATACCGAATACCACCCGGTTGGTACCTGTAAAATGGGCCCAGATAGCGACCCAATGGCTGTGGTGGACGATAAGCTTAAGTTTAAAGGGATAAACAACCTGCGCGTGGTGGATGCCTCCATCATGCCGAACTTGGTCAGCGGCAATACCAATGCCCCAACGGTGATGATTGCGGAAAAAGCGGCGGATATTATTTTAGGTAAATAAGACAGCCAGCAAAGTAAACAAGCACAAAAAAAAGCGCTAACACCTAGGTGGTAGCGCTTTTTTATTGATTAGAACTTTAGCCTTTTTTAACGGCTCTTCGAGCCTTGAGTAGCAAATAATGCAGATCCAAGGATTCAAATTTCAGCTTAGGGTAAAACAGGCGCACCCATTGGCGCTGCCAAGCTTCTCTGCGCTCTAACCAGGTTAAGCGAATATTCAAACTGGCTAAATCCGCTAAGTACATTTTCACCACCAGGACCTTGTGTTCAGTGTCCTCTAAAGATAATTGGTAGCGCTTGGCTAAAAATTCTTGCGTAGCAATAGGCAGGTCTCTAAAAAGACGCAAACTGGTTTGATCATCTTTCAATAACCGCTCAACCCCTAACAGCCCCACCACTGCATATTCAAATACATCCAGTGCCATTTTCTGATGGTGAATATGATCGGCAAAGATTATCGCCTCGTCATTCATCACCGCAGCAGGGGCATCAATGCTTAAGCCACAGTCTTGCGCACTGGCCACTACCTTGGCTTTTACACCCAGCTGGCGTTCTAAATCTTGTAACCAATCTTTCACACGTAAAACATGAGCCTGGTCAACGGCGACACGACTCAATTGCTCATTGGCCGCTGGTAGCTCGTGCATTTGAATGAAGGCCTTTTTAATGGCTTCAATATCAACGGGTAAAGCATCCGTCACATTGGCTTGATCAAGGTTAATGGCAGTATTCACAACGACTTACTCAGACTAAATACTTAGTTATTTTGCGTCCAAACGGCCGGAATCACAAAGGAGCAGTGCTTGATTTGTGACTACCGTCATATCGTCAAAGCAAATATAGGCAAAACCTATGATTTGCTTAGGGATAATCAATTTCATAAATGATAACCATTATCAAATAATAACAGCACATCAACAGGAGACACCCATGAATAAGACCATCAGCTTTGCACTGGTACATTTTAGCGTTGCATTTACCATCACCTACCTTATGACGGGTAGCCTGCTAATAGGTGGCGCACTGGCTTTAATCGAGCCTGCGGTGAATACCGTTGCATTTCATATTCATGAGCAAATTTGGCAACGCAAGCAACATAAAGAGTCTGAGCTACTGCATGCTTAAAACTGCCTATTTTGGTTATTCGGTCTAACCTATAAGTAGGAGGCCTCATGACACTTAAACGATTAATATTCTTAGCCGCAGCCGCTTATATCCTAGTTGTAGGTGGCGGGCTATTAATCTATCGAATCTTGATCGCCTACCCTGAGCTTGAACAGCTGACACTTGAATCCCATAAGGGTGACATTCGCGCTATCAAATCCACTTATGAAGGTGAACTAAACCACCTAAAACTCTTTAACAGTGACTGGGCTAAATGGGATGAAACGTACGCATTTTTAAATGGCCAAGACCCAGGCTACATAGAACGCAACATTAACAGCGACAGTTTTATAAACAGTAACGTGGATATTGTCTCCATTTATGACAGCCAAAAGAGACATATTCTGACAGGCAAAACCACAGGCGCAGGGCTTGAGTTACTGACTGATTTAAGTGAATTAACCAATGATATCCATTTAGATACCGTACTTAATAGAGATGAAGTATGCGCCCTAATACGTTTAGGCAAACGTATTGGGTATTTCTGCAGCAACAGCGTACAGGACAGCGAAGAGACAAACCCTTCAAACGGCACGCTGATTTTCATTCGCATGATCGATAACAGCATCATTCAACGGCTGCAAAATTTAACTGACTCGCAGATCTCACTAAGATCTTACGATAATGAGCAGCATTCTATTGTCATCCCCCCGAGCCTAGACAACCTACCACTCACTGATGGGCGCTATCATTTCCCCCTACTTAACGGCAAAAATATTCCGATCGGTGTACTGAACATTCACTACCAAAAGGAGCAACTGCCAGTACTGATTGATAAAAATACCATCATTAGTATTTTAGCGATGCTCATGCTGCCCATATTAATTACAATTTTTGTTTATTATTTTTTCTTAAAACCCATGACAACTATTTTTTCCAATATCGGTACCATGAACAAAACCGGCAAGCTGCAAAATATTTCAATACACACGCACATCGCAGAAATTGATGCCTTTACAGCCAACTTTAATTTATTCATTCAGCAAATCAAACAGTATCAACAAAAACTGGAAAGTGAATCGAATACAGACGGGCTAACCAATTTATTTAATCGGCGATACTTTGATCATCAATACGATGAGATGTGGCGAGCGGTTAGCCGTACTGGTAATTCAATTAGCATCGTTATGATGGATATTGATTTTTTCAAAAAATATAACGACCATTACGGACACCAGAAAGGCGATGACGCACTTAAAGCCGTGGCCTCAAAACTAAAAACGGTATCGCGCCGTGCGAATGAAACTCTGGCCCGTTATGGCGGTGAAGAATTTGTATTAATTACAGAGTCGCTAAGTAAAAAAGAACTAGAGGATATGCTGGCAAACATCATCAATAGTATTGAAACACTTAACCTTGAACACAAACCCTCACCAATAAGCGACCACCTGACGATTAGTTGCGGGGCATGTTATATCGAAAACCCTGGAAGCTGGATGAAAGACAAAAAAGAACAGGCTTTAAAAATAGCAGATGATTCACTTTATGAGGCAAAAGAAAACGGGAGGAATCAATTCATCATCCACCCACTTTCAAATCAATCAACCAACAGCAAATACTAGACACCCACACTAGGACGTTGCTGCATTTGCTCATACCAACGCTTTAAGTGGCTCATTTCTTCAGGCATACGCAGCTTAATAACGCGAGCAAAATCAATTGAAACCAGCGCCGTAATATCCGCAACCGAGAACGAGTCGCCTGCAATATATTGATTATGAGCAAGCTGCGCGTCCAACAACTTAAAGAACTTAGCCGCCCCACTGACACACACTTCCCCCCACTCTTTAATGGGCTTCATGCGATCAGCAAAAAAGCCTGTGGTATGTTGAAACCCCATACCGACAATATTCATAAAATAAATTTCACAGCGGCGCTGCCACATTTCAATATTTGCTTGTTCAATGGGTGTAGTGCCCATAAGTGGGCTTTGAGGGTATAACGCTTCGAAATAACGACAAATCGCTATGGACTCAGACAAATAAGTGCCATCATCAAACTCAAGTACGGGGATTTTGGCCAGCGGATTCTTTTGACGAAATTCAACACTGATGTTATCGCCCCCTTGTAAATCAAGTTCAACACACTCGATTTGATCAAGCACACCCTTTTCCGCTAAAAACATACGTACACGGCGTGCATTAGGCGCGGTCTTACTTTCGTATAGTTTCATAATTACCCTTTTATTTTTATATGGCGTTAACTTTGATACCATACAAATAACAGAACACTTGGTCAAATATAAATCAAAGGGCTTTATTTTGGCACGACCGTTATCATTTAACCCGACAGAAAAATTATTTATTGCCATGAATGTATTCTGGCTTAATGGCTTTAATGAAAGCAGCCTGGCGATGTTATTAGATGAAATGTCCATCAACAAATACAGCTTGTATCGTCAATTCGGCAACAAAGAGGCGCTATTTAGCCAAGCCCTTGATTATTATAATCGTGAAGTATTCAGCCCCATCATTGAGCCACTTAGGCAGCTAAACGGCAAAACATCTATCAACGCCTATCTTGAAAACTTCAGTGCGTATATTGAGCACACTCAAGCCCAATATGGCTGCTTAATTATGAACACACTTAGCGCTGGCAATACGCTGCCCGAGATCCATCGAAAGCAAGCTAAAGACATGGCCAAGGAGCTTCACTGTCTTTTAAAAAAGAATTTTAAACTGGCAAAAGAAAAAGAAGATTTAAAACAAGAGGTTGATGCATGTGTCCACTTCACGATCATGACGATACAAGCGCTGCTACACACACGTAAAACTATGGGCCTGAAAGTCACAAAATCAAATATTTGTTTTTTTCAAAAGGCCCTTAGGGATTGGTAATACAATACACCGCTCACTAAGCGTGAAGATGCCTTGCAAAATTGGGCAGTCCATCTAATAACAAATTACCATAACGCTTACTGACAATTCGCTTATCCAAGATGGTAATTTTACCGGTATCGGTTTCTGTTCGAATTAAACGGCCACACGCCTGAATCAAGCGTACCGATGCATCAGGCACTGAAATCTCCATGAAAGGGTTGCGCCCTTTAGACTCAAGCCACTCAGCCAATGTGGCATCCACAGGATCATCCGGCACTGAAAACGGCAGACGCACAATCACCACATGCTCAAGATAGTTCCCAGGTAAATCGATTCCTTCAGAAAAGCTGGCCAAACCAAATAAAAAACTTGGCAACTCATTATCGATCTTATCTTTATGACGTTTAATCACTTCTTGTTTGGAAAAGTCATCTTGTGTCATGATGTGATCAGCCACATCGTATGGTAATTTATATTTTACATCGTTCATCATTCGACGAGATGTAAATAACACCAAGGTGCTTTCTGTGTCTTTTAAGTGCTCTTGTAAAATATCACTGATTTTCTGTGAATACTCGTCACCGTGCCCTGCTTCAACTGCATCTTTTGGAACAACTAACTGGCCAAGCCTTGGGTAATCAAACGGGCTTTCGATAATTTCACAATGGTTATCACGGGCAATACCCGACTTCATTCTAAAACGATCAAATTTCCCTAGCGCCGTAAGAGTGGCGGAGGTGACCACTGCTGCAAAACACCGGCTCCATAAGTTTTTCGCCAGCAACTCTGCCGCCAGTATCGGACTGGAATACAAGCCTATATCGTCTTCGTATTCGTTATTGATACGCTCAATCCAACGGGCAACGGGTACGGCGTCTTCAAAATCCATTTGCGCATAACTAAGCCACAACAAACCCGCCCCTTCTAGGCGTGCCTGCAACATACCAATAATCGGAAACCAACGCTCAGCATCACTTTGTTTGTATTCACCATCATCTTTACTGATGGATGCCTTTAAGGCTTCAACAATTTTGTCGATCAAACCGTAAAGTGTATTGTGGGCCTTGCTCAACTCACTGGCTAATTCCATCAACCCCTCAGGGACTTTCCCCATACGAAAGCGATGTTGGACAATCCCTTCTGCATCAGCCTGCTCACCCATAAAATCAATCAGCAGATGACGAACGTAACTCAGCTGACCATTGATATGGCCAATGTGCTCAGGCATGGCTGACACCACTTGAAGCAAACCCATTGGCGTACCGCACTGCTTGCCCAAGGTATCAACCGCTTTAGAAATTTGCTTTAGTAGGTTCTCTTCTTGATGAAGTTTTACTTGGGAAGCAAAATGACTAATGGCTTTATCCGGTAAGTGATGGCCTTCATCAAACACATAAATACTATTACTCGGCTCAGGCAACACCGCACCACCACCGAGATTAATATCAGCCATGACCAAGTCGTGATTGGCAATAATAACCTCCGCATCCTCTAATGCTTTACGGGCGGTAAAAAATGGACAAGCATTAAAGTGTGGGCAACGTCGATTACTGCATTCACGGTGTGTCGCCGTCACCATTGACCAATCTTGTTGATCAATCTGTTCTGGCCAATTATCACGATCACCATCCCATTTTGCCGACGTAAATTGATCTAATAATTTTTGAAACAAGGCCTTTTGATCATCCGATGCATCGATACCACCAAACATGTCCATGGCCGCATCTTGCATACGCTGATCTTTTAATTCTTGATCCAGTTTATGCACGCATAAATAACGGCCACGGCCTTTAGCTAACGCATACTTAAATTCTAGACCGCTGTTTTTTGCCACATCAGGAATATCTTTAACCACTAGCTGTTCTTGAAGAGCCACCGTTGCTGTGGAGACAATAATTTTTTTATTTAAATCCTTTGCAAGCGGTATGGTCGAGATCAAATAGGCAAGCGTTTTACCGGTACCCGTTCCCGCCTCAACCACACACACCTGCTGATTTGACACTCGATTCCCATCGTCATCTTGCTGTATATTGCCAATGGTGCGCGCAATCGCGGCAATCATTTGCTTTTGACCACGGCGAGGCTTTAACTTCTTTTTTTCAAGAATCTGACTATAGCCTGATTGAATATTACTTTTGGCTTCACTACTTAACATTTTGACTGGCTACCCACGAAATTCCTTTGGGCAGCGCAACTTTCTGACCATGAATATTAATAACAATACCGCTTTGATTAATTTCTTCTAATATCAACCCAGCTTTAATTAAGTCGCCCTGCTTATA